>CAZEAD010000114.1:0-2533 GCA_964510115.1 uncultured Mycoplasma sp. | reverse complement strand
AGAAAATGAGAACGTTCATCTTCTTGATCTTTTTTAGTGGGGTTTTATTTAATGTGCCCCCCCCTGGCGAATATTTGTTTGCATAGTTTGTTCCTCCTTACATACAAAAAAGTATGCTATTTTATTTATGTATTTATCATAGCATACTTTTTATTTTTAGTCTAGATTTTTTATTATTTGTGATAACTTTCATTATTTATTATTTTAAAGCTGCGATATATTTGTTCTAATAAGATTACGCGAAATAATTGATGAGGAAATGTCATTTTTGAAAAAGATATTTTTTCATTGGCTAAGCTTTTTATAGAATCTGAAAGTCCATTTGAAGATCCTATTATAAATGTAATATTGCTAGAGTAGGCTAATTGATCATTTATAAATTTAGAAAACTCTTCACTTGTTTTCTCTTTTCCTGAAATATCTAGTATAACAATATTATCTTTATCTTTTATATGCTTTTTGATATTTTCTGCTTCTTTTGCTAAAGTGTGATTAATATCTTTATCTTGGAGATCTTCTAGTTCTAATATTTCTAGTTTTGTATATTTTTCTATTCTTTTTTGATATTCTTTAATGGCTTCTTGGAAAAATTTTTCTTTTATTTTGCCAAGACAGATTATTTTAATCATTTTAAACCTCAATTTCTTCTAAAGATTCGTTTTGTTTAGCAGGTTGTAGTTTGACTGTAGGATTGTTTTGGATGATATTTTTCATGGCTTCTAAAGCTAGCTCTTCACTATTATTTTCTTCACTTAAATGGGCTAAAATAATATTTTTTGTTGTTTTAGTAATTACTTTTTCTAGATACTTTGCAGTTGTCTCATTAGAAAGATGTCCTTTGTCTCCTAATATTCTTTGTTTTATATGGAAGGGATAAGAACATTCCATTAGTTTTTTGATGTTATGATTGCTTTCAATAATATAGCAATCTTTATTTTTTATTTTTGTTAGTGTAGACTCTTTAAGATAACCTGTATCTGTTATGTAGACCATTTCTTTATCTTGGTCTGTAATTATTGCTCCACAGCAAGTAACATCATGTGATAGGGGAAACAGTTCAATTTTTATATTGTCCTGCTCCTATTTTAGAGGCTAGAGACATTATTAAAGTATCTTTGGCACTAATATTAGTTTTTTCATCTTTAGTTAGGATAGTTTTTATAATTTTTTTGATATTTAGTTGGGGAAATTTTAGTTTAATCGAAAAATAAATAGCACAGGAAAATATCATTACTATAGCTATGGCCCAAAGAATTTTATTTATAGACTCTAACATGAAATCACCTAATTAAGTTTATGTTTATTATATTTTTTTAGGCCTATTTAATATGTATTTAAAAACTATTAATTTTTATATATTGATCTTAATTAAATAGTTTTTTATATTTAAATATTTCATTAAAAGATGCTATTAATTAAGAGATAACTTCGAAAGGATTTGTGCTAGTTCCTGTTCCTTTTACTCTTACTTCTGATGATAAGGAGATAACAGGACGCAAAGATAATTCTGTATTGTCATTTACTGGGGGATTTCCAGCACAACCTCTGCTACTAATAACACCCCACATTACTGTTTTTAAATGTGTAGTAGCATATCCTGCTGGACTCATTGTCCAATAATTTTTTCCATTGTGTAAATATATTTTTTGTAAATCATCAATATTAGATGATAGTCCATTATATACTAATGGAATTCCAGCTAACACTAGTTCGTCTTCTGTTATTAATCCTATTTTTAATGATAGTTTCCCTTTACCATTGCCATCTGTGGAACATTTAATATTGGGAATATAAGATGCACTTATTATTTCCATTGAAGCGTTTCCATGTGTCGCATTACTATAATGTTTTACTTTGGCTTGTTCGCAAAACTCTGAGGTTACTATTTTACTTTCATAACTTTTTAGATTTGTATTATACCAATTGTCTAACATTCTTTTCGCACCATTTTCTACATCGCTATTACTATAGTACATGTATGTATAATCGGTATAATTTGGATTAAAACTATATGTTGTATTATTATTTATTCCTTCTTGCATTATTAGTCTTATTGAAGAGTCTTCATTGGTTCGTATAATTCTCCAAATCTGATTGGCAAACTTTACATAATTATTTTCTACTTGGCCTCGGTAATAATATATGATGTTTTTACTATTGTTTAATCCCGAAGTAGTTAAGCCATTATTTTTTACTAAAGGTTGATTAGCTATTATATCATATAATTTATTGTATCCTTCTACGTAATTGATATTGCAAGTTCCACTTTGGGTAGCATTTTTGATTGTTAAAACATTGGTTGCTTTGTTATAAGATGCTTCTCCTGTTGTACAAGAAAATGAGGACATAACATATCCATCTTTAACATCAAACTTAATAATGTTTTGATGAGTTTGTAATGTTCCTACCTCTGTTTCAGTATCTTGGGCAAAGATTCTAATTGATATTCTCCCTGCGGTTGATACTGTTAAACTTATGCTATTTGATCCTTCAGCCTCATTTGTAAATAGGGCATAACTTGTAAATGTTGTTA
>CAZEAD010000113.1:0-2544 GCA_964510115.1 uncultured Mycoplasma sp. | reverse complement strand
ATCTTGTTCAACTTTAGGAGATGCACAAGCAAGAAGATTAGGAATAAGAGCTAAAGGTGCAAATGGAAATTATTTGGTTTCAACTCTTAACAATACAGTTGTGGCATCACCTCGTGGTTTAATTGCAGTTATCGAAAACAACTATCAAGAAGATGGTTCTATTTTAGTACCAAAAGCACTTCAACCATATATGGGTGGAAAGACAAAAATAGAATTGAAATAATAGGTAATAATAATCTAAAAAGTAAAATTTTCAAAAATTATGTGCTTTATTATTCTATGAAATTAGGTTATATTGGAACGACACTTAGGGAAAAACTTATAACTAATGAAGAATATCCTAAAATTAAGGAAAATTAAAAGTGGAATATAGATTATATACAACTATTTTATAATGAGGGGAAGTAACTACTCAAATATAATAGAAAGATGTGAAATAATTTGACTAATTTGGAATATGGGTCATAAACCAAAAATAGAAGGTAAATAGTTTAGAAGATATTTTTTCCAATTCAACAAAAAAAATATATAAAATAAAAAGTTTTTTCGTTTTAACAAAAAAACTTTATTTTTTTGAAACTTTAGTATATAATATAAACATGAGGTGAAGTATATATGTTAAAGAGAGAATACTATTTAAAGAAAATTAGGGATTTTTATAATATAAATTCATTAATAAAAATTTTATGTGGTTTAAGAAGAAGTGGTAAATCTGTAATTTTACAGCAAATAATAGAAGAAATTAAATCTAGTGGTATTAAAGATGATCATATTATATATATTAATTTTGAATCTCTTGATTATGTTGATATAACAGATGCAATTAAATTAAATACTTATATTAAGAGTTTAGTAAAAGATAAAGAAACGTATTATGTATTTTTAGATGAAATTCAAAAAGTTAATGAATTTGAAAAGGCTATTAATTCTTTAAGAGTAACAGATCAATTTAGTATTTTTATTACTGGATCAAATAGTAAAATGACTTTTCTAGAATTATCTACTGATTTATCAGGAAGGTATGTAAGTTTTAGAATTAATCCTTTATCCTTTAAGGAAGTAGTTCAAATTACAAATACTAAAGAAGAAAATTATTTTGATTTACTGATGGATATTTTTGAATGGGGAACTTTACCACAAAGGTTTAGTTTTTCAAATAGTGATTCAAGAGAAAACTATATTAGAGATGTTTATGATTCTATACTTCTTAAAGATGTTGTAGATAGACTTGGAATAACTGATATTACATCTTTTAATAAAATACTTCAGTATGTTTTAGAAACAGAAACAAGAGAATTTTCTGTAACAAATGTTTTAAATTATTTGGATAAAAATAATAATAAAGTTTCTACAGACACATTATATAAATATTTAGAAGCACTTTGTTCAACATTTATTGTTAATAGAGTTTATAGATATGATATAAGTGGTAAAACTGTTTTAAAAACTTTAAATAAATTTTATGCAACTGATTTAGGTGTAAAAAAGATTAAAACTAATAGTAAGAAAATTAATTATTCACAAGCTTTTGAAAACTTAATATATAATGAATTGATAAAAAAAGGATATAATGTTTTTATAGGAAAGACAAATGTTGGTGAAATAGATTTTATAGCATCTAAAAATAACAATATTAAGTATGTTCAAGCATGTTATGATTTATCAAATGAAGAAACGAGAAATAGAGAGTTTAATGCTTTTAATAACATTAGTGATAATTATTCTAAATATGTTATTTCAATTAATAAGGAAGATTATTCTCAAAATGGAATTAAACATGTCAATATTTTTGATTTTTTAATGAATGATGATTTTTAATTTTTATAGTGTAAATTGAAGTTTTGAAGAATACATTTTTGTTTTTATGAATTAATTTTAAAGTCCTATTTTAGGATTTTTTTTTTGACATTATTTTGATGTTGATGTATTATTGTATTAACTTAGTAATACAATAATAGAAAGGATAAAATATGAAGTTTGAATTTGATAATAATGTTCCTATATATATTCAACTTGTAGAGCAGTTAAAGATATATATTATATCTGGAAATATTAAACCAGGAGAGCGGTTACCTTCTGTTAGAGAGTTGGCTTTACAAACACAAGTTAATCCTAATACTATGCAAAAGGCTTTATCAGAGTTAGAAGATTTGGGACTAATATATACAGAACGTACTAATGGTAAGTTTGTAACAAAGGATCAAAAATTAATTAATAAATTAAATACAGAATATGCTGATAAGTTATCTAAAACATATTTTTCTAATATGGAAAGGATTGGTTTTAATAAATTAGAGGCATTAGAGTATTTGAAAGGATTGGAGAATAAATAATGGAATTATTAGAATTAGTTAATGTAAATAAGCGTTTTGGAAGTAAAGTAGTTTTACAAGATATTAATTTAAAAATTACTAATGGTAAAATTATAGGTTTGTTAGGAAAGAATGGAACAGGAAAATCTACTCTTATAAAATTAATTAATGATTTATTAACACCAGATAGTGGGAAGGTTTTAGTTAATGGTATGGAAATAGGAGTAGAAAG
>CAZEAD010000112.1:0-2649 GCA_964510115.1 uncultured Mycoplasma sp. | reverse complement strand
CTGCTACTACTTGAATGATAACAACATCCTCTGGGAAAATAGCTTGTTGTGGTTCATCCCAATATCCTTTGCTTTCATTCCCCAATTCTCCATTTGCACCATTTCCATAGCACCATACGGTTCCATTTGCTTTTAAGGTAACCGTATGACTACCTGAGGTTGCAACTTGTGGTTCGATTTCTAATCCTTTTGGTAAAACACGAACTTGGATAACCGATATATGGTTGGTTCCAATTTCTTTTGCAAGCAAAGTGGTAATTCCTTGTCTATTTCCGGTTACTACTGCATTTCCATCCATATGGTCTACCACACTTGCTACACTTTCGTCTTTACTTTCATAGGAAATCTTTCCTTTTTTATCCAAAAGCAAGTTGAAATAGGTGGTATGTGCATTTAGCGAAATTGTTTCACTTTCTTGTAAAAGAAGGCTATTTTGACTTGCCATTACAATATCTTTTCCTGCTTTTTGTGGAACAATGCTATTTTCTTTTTTATCATTTCCAAATTCGCCACTGGTTCCGTGTCCATATGAATAAATATCTCCATTGGTAAGTGCCAAACTAATATGATGATTTCCTGATGTAATTTGGAGGATTTTTTCTTGGGTTTCTTCTTCTAATTTCGTAATATTTGGATTTTCTAACATGCAGTTTGTTTCTTCTAAATCTAAAATTCCAAGTTGTCCTTCTTGATTCATTCCTGCGGTTAGTAACCTTCCATCTTCTAAGGTAAGAACGGTATACCCATTTCCAACTCTAACTTTTTCAATTCCAGTTAAAACATCGGTAAGGTCTTTTTTTCGGATTGCAATGACTTCGGTTTCACTACTTCGGTTTGTGCCATCTCCAAATTGACCATAGGTATTGGTTCCTATACAATATGCGGTTTTGGCTTTGCTCGTAAATACACTATGAGTGGTTCCTTCTCCAATTTCTTTGATGGCTTCTACAATCGCTATTCTTTCCATTGAAGATTTACGATAGACATTTCCCTCTTTATCTAACACAAATGTTGCCGAAATATCTACAATGCCTAATTTCTTTCCCTCTTTTGTTTGCGTGATTTCTTGCGGTTTTGTGGTATAGCCATCTCCCCAAGCATAAATTTTTCCACTTTGGGTAATGGCAAAGCTTGCTCCTCGATTTGCTCTAATTTTTACAATGGTATCTTTTACAACTGGAATTAGCACACTCGTTTTTGGTATTTCTACTTTTACTGGTTTTGTACTGTTTGCTGTATTTCCATTTCCTAATTGTCCCTTTTTATTTTGACCAAAGGTATAAATTTCGCCATCTTTGGTTAGCGCAAGGGTATGATTTTCTCCAACTGCAATTTGAATGACTTCTTTTCCTTCTAGTCCTACAATGGATTTTGGTACTTTTGCACTCTCCGTGGTTCCGGTTCCTAACTGTCCTGCTGCATTTTCTCCAAAGCCCCAAATGGTCCCATCTGCTCTTAATGCTATGGTAAAGTTATTTCCTGCTTGAACATCTGGTACGACAATTCCGTTTTCTGGTAAAACTTCTACTGGAATATATACCAAATATTCCTTATATTCTAGCATAAGAAGCGTATTTCCCACCTTGTTTCCAGTTACTACCTTGTCTTGGTAACTAGCAATTTGGGTATCTAATATTTCTGCTTGTGCCTCTAAATTGGTTTTGATTATATCTTCTTTTTGTACATTAAAATATTTTTCTTGGTAGCTAAGTTCTCCTAATGTTTTTTGCTCTCCTACCAAAAGGGTTATTTTTTCATCATATTGCATAACGGTATATCCCATTACTTGGTAGTATGCTTTATCTTCCTTGGTATTATCTCCAATTTGGCCATTTTGGTTTGCTCCACTGGTATACACTCTACCATTTTGCCCAATGGCTACTTGGTTAGAAGTGGTTCCATCTCCTGCGTTTCTTCCGATGCTTTGTGCAAGAAGGGCTTCTTCTTTGCCTTGTGCGAGTCCAAAAGTATTTTTCGCCTCTGTTATGTTTTGTCCGAGTTCTCCTTTCGTATTACTTCCGCTGGTATATACCCTACCTTCTTTGGAAAGAATACTACAAGCACTTCCTCCTGCTTTGAAGTCTTTTACTTCTACTCCATCTGGCAAAGAAACTTTGGCAAAAGTCGTTTGGTTGCTGTTATTTCCAAGACCTAGGGCACCTGCTGTATTTTGTCCTGCTACCCAAAGGCTTTTATCTGTTTTTTGTAACATACTAATATTGCCACTTGCAGATATGCCAATTCCTCCATCACAAATGCCAAGAACCATACTTGCATTTGCAGTATTGCCTCTTCCTAATTGTCCATAGGTATTTCTTCCGAACGGTATATACCTTTGTATTTTGGGTAAGAAGCATACTATGTCCTGCTCCCATAGAAGCAGAAATTCCTTGGTCTAATACAATTTTATATGGTAAGAGACTTTCTTTTGTTTCTGTATTGGCAAGCTCTCCATATCCACCATATCCCCAAACATAGATCCAACCAAATTCATTGATTGCAACAGAGCCATAACTTCCTGCTGAAATATCTACAATGCGATCTAAAACTCCTTCTCCTGCTTCATTTTTTACAAATTTGGCATACATTGATGCTTCTTTATCGTTTTGCCCTAATTGGCCAAACGTATTGTCGCCAAAGGCATAAACC
>CAZEAD010000111.1:0-2742 GCA_964510115.1 uncultured Mycoplasma sp. | reverse complement strand
AATATTTGTTTGCATAGTTTTTCCTCCTTGCATACAAAAAAAGTATGCTATTTTTTATTTATATATTTATATTAGCATACTTAGTTTTTATTTTCAATTATTTATTATTTAATTTTAAATAATATATCATATTTAATTTAATTTTAAAAACTAATTTAATAAGTTTCATAAAATACTATTTAACTGATTTTAAGAAGTCGAGCACTGATACCATTACTGGAGTATGAAGATGCACTGTAAACACTCAAATACCACAAACCACACTTGGTGTTTTCCGAATATGTACCGCTATTAATAGCTATTTTATCTCCATTACTTCTCCAGAAATAATCATTTATATTTGTACTATCACTTTCAATAGTCTCAGTAGGAAATACTACCATTGGATTATTAGGGTCATAACCTAATTTAGAAATAGATCCCCTAGATGTAGCATTAGTATATCCTATTGGTTTATAGCATCCATCAAATTTATCTGAAGCGTATTGGCTTTGATCATAACAGATATATGCTTGATCATCTTTAATATTTATTCCATCTACAAATTGCATTACATTTCCATATATATCTTCTATTCCTCGATACATCATAGATGTTTTACCTGTTTTATCTACACTTCCTGATTTCATTCCTAATGTGTCACATCCTCCACTAGTTACAGCTGCTGTATTATTAGTATTACCAGGCCCTAATTTTGCTTGACTATCATAATCGGCATATTCTACTAAATATAACATTTGTAAGATGAAGTAATGCCAGTCCATTTGTCCAAATCCTGTTCCTAAGTTTCTAGTATATGTTCTAAAAGCTGCTATAGTTGTATTAACAAGAGGTGCATATCCACTTTTACTATATATTCCTGTTGTACCAGGTTCTGATATTGTATATCTTCCTACAGAGAACTCTTCACTCTTTGTAGATCCTTCGAAATTAGTTTTTGATATGTATATATATTCATAACCATCTTTTTGCTCTCTTTTCCAATAGAACTCTGGTATTTTGGTTAAAACCTCTCCATTACTTCCATCGAATTTGAAGTTTGAATCTCCATAGGTAGCTGTTATTTGTTTAGAAGTTGTATTATAGTTATAACTTATTATTTCACTCCATGGCCCTATACTATCAAAATCATTTTTTACTGCTGTTGTTCCTACTTGAGCATTGGCTTCTAATCCAATAGAGTCTTCAATTCTTTCCCATGAAGATGATGTTGAATTTAGTAATCTTCTTATTCCGAAAACAGCTCTTTCTCTATATTCTATGGTACAAAGGCCCTTATCTGTAGCATTTTTAATTGTTAAAGTATTTGTTTTTCTATCATAGGTTGCCTCCCCGGTTGTACATGAAAAGTTTTTCATTATATAATTTGGTTTTACATCAAATCTGATTATATTGGTTTGTTCTGCTAGAGTACCTATGTCTGTTCCATTATCTTGTGCAAATATTTTGATTGATATTTTACCTGCGGTTGATACTGTTAGACTTATTGAATTTTGTCCTTCTACTTCACTGGTAAACAAAGCATAACTTGTAAATGTCGCTATTGAAAATAATGAGATAGCCACTAAAAAGAAAATGAGAACATTCATTTTTTTGATCTTTTTTAGTGGGCTTTTATTTAAGGTGCCCCCCCCCCTGGCGAATATTTGTTTGCATAGTTTTCCTCCTTGCATACAAAAAAGTATGCTATTTTTATTTATATATTTATATTAGCATACTTAAACTTTATTTTCAATTATATATTTTTAATTAAATAAATTTTTAAGGGATTAATTGCAAATAAATTATGAGATAAAGATATGTTTTAACTGTATTCCATACTGGCATTTCTTTTATAGCATTTGTCTTATCAAATAGTGTTATTACCCAACCTATTTTGTTTTTTGGTGGTGGTGTCAAAGGAAACATATGGGTTTTAATTGCATCAGTAATCATTTTATCTTTTAATTCTGGAAAATACTTGATATAGTTATTGGCCGCTTCTTCACCATGTGTAAATCCATGTTTTTTTAAAAATGGCTTTTTTGTTTTAAGTTTTTCATAGTAATGTTGATCTAGGAAATTATGATATTTAGAATTACGCCATAGATATGGATAGAAATCATGAAGAAGTCCTGCTAGAGCACATTTTCTACTATCTATTTTTTTATTTATTGAGAATATATAGGCATCATATGATACTTTTATACAGTGAGTAAAGACGTTATTATTTCCATGATGTGGAAAATAAAGACGTTTTTTAAACTCAGGATTGATTATAATTTTTTCTACTATAGTGTACCATTCTTCAAAATGTTTTGTTCCAGTTATTTTTTTAATGTCATCTTTATTCATGTCATCACCTTTTGTACAGTTGTTTTGTAAGCTGTATTTTATTATTATTATATAATATTATATTAAATTTTAATTTTTTAATTTATTAGCTTCTTGCAGCACCATCTACTGATAATATTACACCAGTAATATAGTTTGCTAAATCACTTGCTAAAAATAGAAAGGCATTAGCTATATCACGTGGTTCTCCGATTCTACCAAGGGGGATTGTTTTTATTAGTGGTTCAATCATTTCTTTTGGTAATGCTGCGACCATATCTGTTTTAGTAATTCCTGGTGCTACAGCATTTACTCTTATATTAAATGGTGCAAGTTCTCTTGCAAGAGATTTAGTAAGACCATTTACAGCAAATTTACTAGCTGGATATCCTACTCCTGATGGTTGACCATAAATACTTACCATTGAAC
>CAZEAD010000110.1:0-2759 GCA_964510115.1 uncultured Mycoplasma sp. | reverse complement strand
ATCATTATTATCAATTTCCACTCTACTTATAGAGTCAAATCTCTTTCTAATTTTATCAGTAGTTATATGTAAATCACTAAGATCTTTTCTTACTGTTTGAATACTTCTTGAAAGTTTATCCCATCTATCTTTATATCTTTTAAAATCAACTCCAAGTTTATTAAGTTCTTCATGAATTACCGAAGTATATTTATCACGTTCTATATTTTTAATAATCATCTCTATAACAGTTAAAGTAGAAATCAAAGTAGTAGGAGACGTAATCCATACTTTCTTTTTATAAGCATAATCAATAATATCTGAATGATAAGCATTAAGTTCCGCAAATATAGCCTCTGCTGGCAAAAACATAATTGCTTGATCAGAAGTAACCCCAGGAATAATATATTTACTAGCAATAGCATCAATATGTTTTTTAACATCTAATTTAAATTGTTTAGCATACTGTTCCATTTCACTAGAATATAAATTTTTATCAACCATCATCCTATAATTTTCTAAAGGAAATTTAGAATCAATAGCAATAGTACCAAGTGGCATCGGTGCATATAAAATACAATCTGCTATTGCTCCATTACTAAGAGTACACTGTAATTGATAAATTTTATTATTATTTTCCCCAAAAACAGAAGTTAAAATATGTTTTAAATTAACTTCCCCAAATATCCCACGTGTTTTTTTATCAGTTAAAATACCTTGTAATGAAACAATATCTAAAGACAATGTATCAATCTTTTTTTGAGCCTCATCAATCCTTGACAATCTTTCTAAAACATTAGTAAAAGTCTTATTAGTTCTTTCAAAATTTTGATCTAAACGTTCATTTACCCTTTCATTCATAAGGATTAATCTTTGATTCTGTTTTTCAGACAAATCTTGAAAATCTTTATTTAAAGAAAATTTCAAATCACTAACATCTTTAGTAATTGATAACTCTAAATTTCCCAGTTTTTCTATCAAGTTAGAATTATCATTCTTTTTAACAAGTAACACAATAAGTAAAACAATTACTAACCCTATTAAAGCTATTAAAATATAGTCTAACATCATACCACCATCCAAAAATAATCATAACACAAAAGAAAAAATAATCCTAGCGAACAAAACAAAATTTAGATTTCAACTTTTAACATAGTCATTATAACCACCCATACCATTAACCACATCATAACCAATTTTATTAAGTTTATAGCAAACTTTAGGAGTCAAAAATCCATATTGACAATAAATATAATACCTCGTATTTTTATTAATATAATCATCAGGATTAGTAATTAAAAAATTCATTGGCACATTTTTAGCAGTAGGAATACATCCCAAATCATACATATATTTATCACGAATATCAATAATAGAAACCTTACCAATTAGTCCTTTAAGTTCACTAGTAGCAATACTAGGATACATAAAACCACCTCTATGATATTATATGCTAAAAATAAAATATGCCCCCAATCAAAAGATATTTTAAAACATAAAAAAATCTTTTAAAAACAAATTTAAAAGATTTTCAAATAAACACTATTCATCAAAAAAATCATCAAAGAATTGATCGTCACTAATTTTAACAGGAGTCGTTTTCTGATACAATTTAGTAACATCCTCAGAATTATCAAGAACTGGTTGAATTCCTTCATTGACAGTATTATCAGATTCAATTGAAGTTTGCAAATCACTTTTTTCATAGACAGTTTCTTCTTTATTATCATTAATAACTTCTTTACTATCAACTTCAGATTTATTTTCTTCAAGTTTTTGTTTTTCTAAATCTTCTTTAGCTTTTTCTTCAGCTTCCAATTCCACTATCTTTTGATCAATTCTCTTAATAAGTTCATCAACATCAAATGGTTTATTCACCCTATTTTCCATATTAGGATTAACAGATTGATTTAAAAGTTCTGGATTAACAGATTTATTTGGAACATTAGGATTAACAGATTGATTTATATTATTAACAAAAGGATTAGCCATATTACCAAATTGTTGATTTGCAAAAGGATTTGGTCCGAACATAGAATTTCCAGTAGGCATAGCAGGATTTCCAAACTTATTTTCATTATTTTTTTCAACATAAGCTTTCAAATCAAAAACCGCAATAGGTTGCTTTTCACGTTGAACAAACTCATCAGCTCCACCACTTTTAATACCCCAATCCATTTTAAAATTAGGAACTAATTTAGTCTTAAAAGGATAAAGTCTCGTACGAATTACAATAGCTTCAAAAACCTTCATTTTCTGTAAATCAGAAATAGTTGCAAGAGGTCTAGTTTCTTCATGTTGCTTATCACCTTTTCCTACTTTAACTCTAATTTCTCCACAAAGTTCTGAAATTTCTTTTAAAGCCGCCAACTCAGTAGTAAGTAAATAAAGCATATTATTACAGTTACTACGAATAGTTTGAGCATTTTCTTTTCCATAAACAGCATCAAGTTGTGCAAAATTCTGAATAATCATTGTAAAACGAATTAAACGAGAACGTGCCGCAGTAATCATTGTCGTAATATCTTTCAAAGGTGGCATATTAGCAAACTCATCCAAAATTAAATTTGTTCTTACTGGTAGTTCCCCCTTAGGACTATTTTGCGCAACATCAATTAAAGTCTCATAACATTGTTTAATAAAAATTGTAGCCAAAGCATGATATGTTTTCTTTTCATCTTGAATAATCATAAATACAGCAGTCTTTTCTTTTCCAATCATTGACATATCAAAATCACTATGAGCTAGCATTTCAGATAAATTTTCACGAGATGCAAATA
>CAZEAD010000109.1:0-2761 GCA_964510115.1 uncultured Mycoplasma sp. | reverse complement strand
TATTGGAGTAGCGCTCATATAAAGAACGTCAGGCAAATTTCCTTTATTCATTAAATTAGTTCTTTGTAATACTCCAAATCGATGTTGTTCATCTGTTACTACTAAACCTAAATTTTGATATTCAACATCACTTTGAATTAAAGCATGAGTTCCCACGACAATATCTATTTCTTTATTAGCTAATTTTTCATGAATACTATCTTTTTCTTTTTTAGACAATGAACCAATTAAAAGTGTTACTTTTACATCTGTATCTTTTAAAATATTGGTTATTGTTTCATAATGTTGAGTTGCTAATATTTCAGTCGGTACCATTAAAGCACTTTGATATCCACTTAAATAATTAGCATACATTGCTAAAACAGAAATAATTGTTTTACCACTTCCAACGTCTCCTTGAAGCAGTCTATTCATTCTTCTTTTTGATTTAATATCTTCTAGTATTTCATTTAAAACCTTTTGTTGATCTGCTGTTAAGCTATATGGTAATGTTTTTATTAATTGATTTAGTTTATCTTGATCTATGTTTTTTTCTTGACCATTTTTTATTTTTTAATTTAAGATAGTTTATCTTAGCCATAAATAAAAATAATTCTTCATATTTTAAACGCATTTGGGCTTGTTTTAATTTTTCTGCGTTAGTAGGATTATGAACTATATTTAAAGCGGTTTTTTTATTTAAAAAATCATATTTTTCAGTTAAATATTTAGGAATAAAATCTTCGATATTATTGCCATATTGCATTAAAGCTGTATTAATATAGGTTGCAATATTCTTAGAAGTTATTCCTGCTGTTCCATGATACACTGGTTCAATTTTTTCACCCTTTGGTAGTAATCCCATTCTTATTTCTGATGCTGTTATTACATTTTTAGTCTTATCATATTTTCCTATAACTGTTATTGATGTTCCTACTAGAAGTGAAGATTTCAAGAATGCTCTATTAAATATGGATACTCCAACAATTGTTCCTTCAGTGGTAATTAAACGAATGTTTAATTTATTTAAATTTCCTTTTAGTCTTACTAATATCGGAATAGAATCTACTTTTCCATCAATAATGACTTTATCTATTTCTTCATCTTTTAAATTCGATCTTTTTATTATGTCATATCTATATGGATAATGTGTTACTAAATCTAATACGTTATTTATATTTAACTTTTTAAGTAACATTTCTGATCTAGGACCAATGCCTTTTACTTTATTTACTTCGATCATATACTACACGTCCTTTTTCTCTCAAATTATATCATGAAAATTTGGTTTTTGCAAAGAAAAAAATTGGAATTTTACATTTTATTTTCACTTTTTTTTCATATTAAAAATCATCACTTATTTTATTAATAGTGATGATTGTTTTTTTTATTATATCCACACTGCAAAGTAAATTCCCGCTAAAGCACAAATTATTCCGACCATCCAAAATGCTTTAACTATATCTGGTTCTTCATATCCTTTTTTCTCAAAATGGTGATGAATCGGTGCCATTAAGAATACTCTTTTTTTGGTTTTCTTATACCAAAGTATTTGAATTATATCGCTTAAGGTCTCAATGCAAAATATAAATCCTACAACGAATAATGTTACTTCTCTTCTTGTTAAGATAGCAATTGATGCTAGTGTTGCTCCAAGGGATAACGATCCTGTGTCTCCCATGAACACTCTTGCTGGATAGGAATTAAACATTAGAAATCCAAATATCCCTCCGACAAGAACAAAACAGAATATTCCCATATCTTCTTGACCAATCATAAGCGATATTAATGCATAAGCGATAAAAGAAATTGCTGATAGTCCTCCAGATAAACCATCTAGGCCATCTGTTAAATTGACTGCATTTGAAAAACCTACTAATAATATTAAAATATATACTCCATAAAACCAACCCATATCAAAATCGATATTTAAAGTTGAAATAGTAAAATGTGTGTTTCCATTGTATTTCATATAAATAAAGAAAAAAATCAATGCTATAATTACTTGCCCTAAAAATTTCTGGGTTATTGTTAATCCTTCATTCTTTCCTCTTTTTATACTTAAGTAATCGTCTAAAAAACCTAAAAAAGCATAAAGTAAAAATACTACAAGAACTATGACTAAATTATATGTTAATTCTATTCGATCTGTAATTACTAAATAGCTTATTGCCAAAAGAGTGGAAATAATAAATATTAGTCCTCCCATAGTTGGTGTCCCCTCTTTTTTACGATGTCTTTCTCCAACATATTCACTAATTCTTTGTCCAAAATTAATTCTTTTTAAGATTGGAATTAAAATTAAACCTATTATTACCGCAGCTAAAAAACCAATCATTAAAGACAGTACCGATTTTGTAAGTATTAACATAATTGATCACCTTTTCTATATAATTATACTATATTTTTTGGTTTTTTTATATTTTTTTATAGTTTTATTATTTTTTTGACGTTATTTGATATGAATGTATTTATGCTTGGTGGATAATTTCAATACTAAATTTTATGTTATGAAAAATTGTTATAGTACTATTTTTTAGAAATTTAAAACTATTAAATTATATTTGGATTTTATAACATAATTCAATAGTTTTATTTTTAATATTCACAATTATTTGGAGTTCTTGGATATGGAATTACATCACGAATGTTTTCAACTCCTGTTAAATATATTAGAAGTCTTTCAAATCCCATACCGAATCCAGAATGAACGCAACTTCCATATTTCCTTAAGTTTAAATACCATTCCATGTCACTTTCTTTCATGCCGAGTTCGTGCATA
>CAZEAD010000108.1:0-2768 GCA_964510115.1 uncultured Mycoplasma sp. | reverse complement strand
TTTAAAAGAAAAATATAATAAACCAGGTAATGTTTACTTGGGACTTGTTCATAGATTAGATCGTCCTACTGGAGGGATTATGGTGTTCGCAAAGACTTCTAAGGCTGCTTCAAGGCTTAGTGATAATATTAGAGAAGGTAAGTTTTATAAAAAATATTGTGCTATAGTTTGTGGTTATTTGGATAATAAGAGGGGTTATTTGGAAAATTATTTGGTAAAAGAAGATAATAATTCAATTGTTGTTGATGATACTCAGGGTAAATTTGCTAAGCTGTTTTATGAGGTTAAAAAGAAAAAAGATAGTTTGTCTTTGGTTGATATTGAGTTATATACAGGTAGACATCATCAGATAAGGGTTCAGTTTGCTCATATTGGGCATCCACTTCTTGGAGATAGGAGATATGGTAATACTCCAGGACAATTGGCTTTATATGCTTATGAACTTTCGTTTGTTCATCCTGTTACTAAAGAGTTGTTAACTTTTAAGAAGATTCCTAAAGAGGGAATTTGGAATAAATTTTTTTAGAGGAGAGTTTTATGTTAAAAATTGATAATGTGCTTAAAAAATATGGAGATAAAGTTGCTACTGATCATGTTAGTTTAGAAATTAAAGATGGAGAGATATTTGGTTTTGTTGGTCCTAATGGGGCTGGTAAGACGACACTTATTAAATCAATTGTTGGGATTCATAAATTTGATAGTGGAGATATTTTGTTAAATGGTGTTTCGATTGTTAATGATCCTATTGCTTTTAAAAATATGATTGCATATATACCAGATAATCCTGATGTTTATCTTAATATTAAAGGAATTGATTATTTGAATTTTATTGCTGATATTTATCAAATAGATGATGATGTTAGAACTAAGGAAATTTCTAAGTATGCTAAAATGTTTGAAATTGAAAAAAATTTAGGAGATGTTATTTCTAGTTTTTCACATGGAATGAAACAAAAATTAGTTATTATTGGAGCTTTGATTCATCATCCTAAACTATTAGTTTTAGATGAACCTTTTGTAGGATTGGATCCTAAGTCTACAAAGATATTAAAAGATATTATGAAAGAATTAAAAGAAAAAGGAACTTCAATTTTCTTTTCTTCTCATGTTTTAGAGGTTGTTGAAAAATTGTGCGATAGAGTAGGAATAATTAAAGATGGCAAGGTTGTTGCAATAAATGATGATATGGATAAAAATGAATCTTTAGAAGATTATTTTATGGAGAAGACAGAATGAAACAATTATATTATTTAACAAAAATTAATTTTTTTAATTCTTTTAAATTTTCTAAGAAAAGTAAATTTTTAGGAATTAGTTATGCCTTTTTGTCATTATTTATTATTTTTATATTAATTGCTTATTTTGTTTTTATTTATAATCAGATTTTTTTAGAGATTTCATCTAGTGGTTTATTTTTGCCGATTGTTTTTCTTTTGGCCTTTACTTTTACTATTATTATGACTGTTTATAGTACAAAATCAACTTTATTTGAAAGTAAAGATAACGATCTTTTATTGTCAATGCCTATTGCTAGTAAGAATATATTGACTAGTAGAGTTCTTTCAATCTTTTTGATGGGTCTTGGAATTACTTTTGTAATAACTTTTCCAGCTTGTATTGTATATGCAATGAATGTTAATTGTGGAATAGGCTTTTATATTTTGTATTTTATAGCTTTGTTGTTTTTACCTGCTATTCCGGTTGTTGTATCTTGTTTGTTTGGTTATTTATTAGCATTTATTAGTTCTAAAGTTAAATTTAAAAATCTTATTGAGGTATTTTCTTATTTTTTATTTATTGTTGCTTATTTTTACTTTTATTTTAATTTTAATAATTTGATTTCGCAGTTTTCTAATAATCCAGAATTTGCTTTTTCAATTATTAAGTATGCATTTTTACCAATTTATTTATTATTTTTAGCTTTTAATAGTTCTTGGTTATATATAATTGTTTATGTTTTGCTTAATGTTTTTGTTTTATGGTTATTAGTGATAGTTTTACAAAAGGCTTATTTTAAAATTATTTCAAAATTATCTTATGTTAAAACAGATGCTAATTATGTAGTAAAAGAACTTAAGGGCAATAGTATGAAACAAGTATTATTAAAAAAGGAATTTTGGCGTTTTATTAAATCTCCTGTTTATATTTTTAATATGGGACTTGGAATTATTATTTTATTGATTGTGTCTATTGCTGCTTTATTTTATAATGTTAAAGATTTGTTATTAGTTTTGGAATTACCAAGTAGTGCCGCAGTTGGTTTGGTTTTATTCCTTGTTGCTTGGACGATGTCGATAAGTGGTTTAACTTCTATTTCTATTTCTTTGGAGGGAAATAATCTTTGGATTTTGAAAAGTATGCCAATTCCAGTTATGGAGATATTTAAAGCAAAGTTGAAACTTAATTTATTATTTGTGTTACCTATTGCGATTTTTTCTACTTTTTTATTTATGATTTCAGGAGTTATAGATATTTATGGTTTACTTTTAATAGTTTTATTTGTGATTGCATTTGGGATTTTTGTAAGTATTTTTGGACTTTTAATCAATCTTTGCTTTCCAAAACTTAATTTTCAAAGTGATTCTGAAGTAGTTAAAAGAAGTATGAGTTCTTTTATAGGAATTTTCGTGCCAATGATTTTAAGTTTTGTCTTAGTTCCAATTATGGTTATGATTGGAATGGAATATTCATTAATAATTATTTTAGGAATTATAGTAATTGATATTATTCTTTATAAGGTTTTAAAAGGATATGGAGTTCGCAAGTTT
>CAZEAD010000107.1:0-2807 GCA_964510115.1 uncultured Mycoplasma sp. | reverse complement strand
GTTACATCACTTAAAGGTATATCAATTAAAACATTTTTTCATTTACAAGATAATCATCCGATTTACTTTCTAAATATTGTAGTAAATCTTTATTAATGTTTCTTTACTATTTTTTTATCCATTTCTTTGATTTGTCTGCCACATCAAGTAATACTTCAAAATAAAATAGCCAAAATCTTATTTTTTATAATCACCTCCATAGAAATAAACTGTCATTTTCTTTTTGTATATTTTGTATATACTAATATTATAACATAATTATTATAAATTGATTATGCCTTCCTATTATTTAAAGAAATTAAATACCTCTTTTCAGCTTCCTTTGCTTTTTCTTCACTTCTTTGAACATTCCATATATATATTTTACCTAATTCTAAATAAACTTCATAAGCATGAACATATTCATGTATATTGACACATAATGATTTAACATCATAAATAATAGGAACAATCATTCTAATATCAGTTAAAATACCTTTTTCATCTATTAGTGGAAAAACTCCCCAGCCAAAATCTTGAACTTTAAGAGGATATCTTTTGATTTTTCCCTTCATAAAATCATAAAACTTTTGATTAGTAATACCTTCATCTTTTAAAAAAGAATATAACTCATTATTCCAATAATCCATAACCTTATTTTCCTTTCCAACATAAAATAAAAAAATACTCTAAAATTACTCCGACATATATGAAAAAATATAATTTTTGAGAGTAAAAACAAAAATTATAGTAATAAAAAAGTCCAAATAATGGACCTTAAATACATAACTGGTGCAGGCGAAGGGACTTGAACCCCCATGGATCACTCCGCTAGATCCTAAGTCTAGTGCGTCTGCCAATTCCGCCATACCCGCATGTATGGTGGACCCTGTAGGATTTGAACCTACGACCGCCCGGTTATGAGCCGGATGCTCTAACCACTGAGCTAAGGGTCCATTTTTTCATTGCTCCTATATAGTAGCATAAATTTGATTTAAAAATCAATATTATTTTGGAAAAAATTAAAAAAATAGCTTGCGCTATTCTTTATTTATTAATTATTTATTGTTTAAAGCATTAAGTAAATTTACTTTAAACATATCTTTTTCAGCATTACTTTTAGAAATCATTACACCTTTATAAGTTGCAAGTTCACTACGATGTCCTTCGTCTAATATTCCTTCAGGAGTAATATTTGTTAAAAGAACAACTTTGCTTTCATCATATACTGTGTAATGTAATGTTACTTTACCATGTACTTTTGCAAATAAACTATCTGTTGGTAATTCCAATTCATAATTTTTGGTATTGTTCTCTTTAGAAACACTTATTAGTTTTCCTACAAAATTCCCGTCTCTTAATGCTGGATAATGTTCAAACACTAGTTTCTTATAAGCAAGCATATTATATTTTCTTACTGATCTTTCTTTCTTTCTAAACTCATTTTCATCAATATATTCAAAATGATAATATATACGCTTATTCTCCATAATTTCCAAACCCCCTATATTTTTGGTAATATTTTTTTAAGTGTCTAAATTATAGCATATTTGTTCTAATTTGTCAAATCTTTTAAATATTTTTGTAATTCTATAGCTACATTTGTAGGGATTATTTGTTCTAACTCTTTTAAATCTGCTTCTTTTAATTTGTTAATGGAGCCAAATTTTTTTAATAGTTTTGTTCTTCTTGTAGCTCCGATTCCTTCGATATTTTCTAAAATACTTTCAATACTTCCTTTGGATTTAATATTACGATGATAACTAATGGCAAAGCGATGAACTTCATCTTGCATCTTTGTTAAGTACAAAAATAAATTATTATCTTTTGGAAGGGATATTTCTTTTAAATTGCTATTTATTATAGCTGATGTTCTGTGATGATTGTCTTTTTTTAAACCAATGACCTTGATATTCATATTTAAGCTTTCTATAATTTCACAAGCTGCGTTTACTTGAAGTTCTCCCCCATCAACAATGATTAAATCTGGTTTTTTTAAGTTTTCTAAAAGAACTCGGTAATATCTTCGATAAATTACTTCTTTCATTGCTGATAAGTCGTCTTTATTTTCAACACTTATTTTATATTTTCGATATTCTTTTTTGTTTGGTTGGAAGTCTTCGAAAACTACCATAGCTCCGACATAGTAAGTTCCAAAAAGATGGGAATTATCAAATAGCTCTATTCTTTCTAGCTTTTCTAAGTTCAATATTTCTTTTAGGCTATTTATGGAATCTAATCTAGCTTGATCATTTCTTTTTATTAGTTCTATTTTTTCTTTTGATGATATTTCTGAGTTTAAATTAGCCATATCTAAAATCTTTTTTACATCTCCTTTTTGAGGTATTAATACTTCTACTTCTAGATAGTCTCTTAAGAGATTTTCATCAATTATGTCATTAATTACTATTTGTTTTGGCTTAGGAAATTTATCATAAAAATCAATAATATATCTAATATAGACATCTTGAACATCTACATAATCATCAATTATTTTATTTATCTCTGGCATTATCATTGTAATAGCGCTTTCAATTTCTTCAGAGTAAGATACCATAAATGGTTTAAATTCTAAATCTGTGTTACTGACAATTTTAATTTTTTCCATTAAAACATATAGTCCTTGATGATTTCTAGCACTCGTTCCAACAACAAAAATACCAAGCGAATAAGACAATTTTGTTAAGTCAATATCTATTTTTTTCTTTTTTGCTTCGTCTAAAAGGTTTAAACATAGAACTGCTTTATCTGTTAATTCAGTAATTTGTAATACTAAGTTTAAGTTACGTTCTAGATTTGTTGCATCTGCTACAATAACTGTCGTATCA
>CAZEAD010000106.1:0-2973 GCA_964510115.1 uncultured Mycoplasma sp. | reverse complement strand
GTGTTGAATAAATAGGAATGTTAATATCTTTTAACACATCACTTTTAATATGATCCCCATGTTTATGTGTTATAAGAATTATATCTGATTTTTCCCATTCTTCTAAAAACTTATCTTGATATTTTAAACTACCAGGATCAATTAAAATTTTCTTATTATTTGTTACAACCATTAAACATGATTGAGGATATTTCGTTATTTTCATATATTTTCCGCCTTTCTGAATGAATATTTCAATATAATTTTACCATATTTCTAGGAATATTTTAAGCGCCTATCTGTAATAAAGTATATTTATCTTTATCAAATTTATTTTCCTTTTTATTTGGAATAATTTGTAAAAGTGAGTTGTTAGATAGATTATCAATATCCAATTTGTTTTTTTCAATAGTAATAGGTGCTATCTTATAAAATTTACTTAATGTTTCAATATATTTAGTTATATCTTCTTTAGTTTTCTCGTTAGATAGAATAACATCTCTGTCATTGATATTAACTACCATATCAAAACAATCATTTCTAAACATATAACCAATATTTTGAATTTCTTTTTTATTGATATTGATTTTCTTAATTATGATTTCTTCTTTATTTTTCTCAATTTCAATAGAATCAATATATTTAGTGATAAGTTCTACTTTTTGTTCTTTCGCAAGTTTGTTCCATAGCCCATTTTTTCTAACATAGTAAGATTTGTATTTCATCTTTTCTAATTGAAATAGGTTATTATAAAGCTTTAAATTATCTTTATGATTTAGATTTTCTTCAGCATTATTCAAGTTATTTAGTTTAATTTTTGGTAATTGTTCTTTAACTATGTAAATTCTTTTTCCTAATTCTAATGCCGCAAGTATGGTAGCAGTTTTGGCTTTTCCTATTCCTTTTATTTGTAAAAGATGTTCTTTGTTGATTTTTTGGAGTTTTGATAAGGCTTTTATTTGATTTAAAATGTTAATAGATAGCTCTTTGACATTTAAATTTTTAGTTCCTGTTCCTAGTAAAATCGACAAGAGTTCAACATCAGAAAGATTTTCTTCCCCGACTTCTAATAGTCTTTCTCTTGGTCTTTCTTTAACTGGCATTTCCTTTATTTTCATCATCTTGATTTTCTGTCATCTCCTTATAGTTGGATAAGACAATTTTTTCTATTTGAATTAAATCTTTATCAGAAGTGGCAATTTTAGCTACTTTATCATACTCTCCTAGAACACTTAGAAATGTTTGGTTATCAATTGTCTTTTCTTCTATATTAGAATTATTACCATTTTTTTGATAATAGTCTTGAATTTTTTGAGCAATTTTTTCATCTTTAGTTATTCCTGAATAAATATGGTATCCATCTTCCATGAGAAGATATAAGTAACTATCCTCATCATATTTTTTTAAAAGATTTTCTTTGGTTTTATTTTGGTCTACTTTGATGAAGTAAGTTCTTTCTCCTTCTTTAAAGACATTTTTTGTTTTTAAATCATATTCAGTAAAAAATATTTTTCCTAGAATTAATCCTAAAAGTATTGATAAAATAATAGGCACTAAAAATTTGTATTTCATTTATATCACCAAGATTAATATAACAATGAAATATTTAAAAATTTGTCGAAAAAAAAGAAGATTAA
The DNA here is from genome assembly GCA_964510115.1 of uncultured Mycoplasma sp. Taxonomy (GTDB): domain Bacteria; phylum Bacillota_I; class Bacilli_A; order RF39; family UBA660; genus UMGS1572. The sequence continues at coordinate 1,357 of CAZEAD010000106.1, read as the reverse complement.
TTCTTCTTAAGAGTAGGTTTTTAATAAGTTTTTAAGTTCTTGTTCTTCGCTTTCTAAAACTTGTTGTTTTTCGATTTTTTCATTAAACCATTCTGGAAGTTTTTCTTCTTTTATTTTTATTTTTGTCTCTTTATTTTTATTAATTTTCTTATATTCTTTAATACAAGCATTCATGGCTTCTTCGACTGTTTCTATTCCTAGTCTTTTCCAATGACTAGCTATGGTTTCAATATAAGTTTTGTTTAATCTTTTATTATTTATTTTAAGAACGTAGTCTAGTAATACATTGACCACTCCAGGAGTCAGTTTTAAATCAATTAGAAGGCTTTCAATTATTTGTAAGTCTCTAGTCACTACTTTGCCATCTTTATATTTACTTTTAATAAATTGATATGGATTAGTATTTTCAAAAGTATAAATCATTTTTGCTCGGTTAGAGTTGCCTCCGGTTGGTGTTTTTAAATGTTCTGGCTGTTTAGAATAAATAAGGGTTGGAAGATTACCACTATGTTCAAATTGATAGAATGTTCTAGCACTTTTTCTTAGTGATTCTTTATCAATTGTTCCTTTTTCTGTGATGTTTGTAGCAATTAGGTTTTGCATAGAAACAATATCAATGTTATAAATAAAGCAAAGATTTGTAATCAAACTTTTAATTTCTTTTGTAAATGTCTTTTCATTAATTAATTGTTTACTTATTCCTGATAATAATAGTTCAAAGTCAATTTCATTTTTGAACTTTAATTCAGCTTTATTTTTAGCTATTAAATCTTCATTTTGAAAATAAGAAGAAGTTGGCACTGAAGTAAATACTTGATCAAAACTATTAGAAATATCTTCATAATCTTTTAGATTTATTCTTGGTATTTTATAGCTTTCTACAATGTTTTGATATTCAGTTTTGCCAATGTTATTATATAAAACAATGTTTAAGATTGGGTGATTTAAAAATTCATTGGCTGATAAGGGGTTATATAATACATATATATATTGGTTTATTTCTCCTTTTTTAAAATAAGTTTTTAAAAGCCCAGTTGCCTCTAGTTTTTCTCTGGAAGTGGTTATTTCTTCTAGGGATATTTGCATGACACTTTGTAAATGATGATGAGTGTATGAAGAAGAAATAACTTCTTTTTTTTCAAGATCATTTAAAAGAGTTAGGTATAAAGAAACTGCTTTATTCCCAATAATAGGTTGATATAAATCTACAAGAATTTTACGTTCTAGTTCTGTTATTAAACTTTTATTATATATAGTATAGCTGTCTGCAGGTAAAAGCATATTTATCACCATGTTTTATTATAAAACAAAAAGTAAGAATTTTGTACTGTGTTTCTTACTTTTTATTTATTTTTTA
>CAZEAD010000105.1:0-3038 GCA_964510115.1 uncultured Mycoplasma sp. | reverse complement strand
TTATCTGTTTTAACAACTGATTCATTATAAAAATTGATTTCTTTATTGTTTTGTTTGTCATATTTTTGTTTTAGATTTAATGCTGAAATTAGTAATTCTTGGAGATATTTTAAAACATGTTCTTCAGGAATCTTTGAAATTCTAGCTTTAATTCCATTTCCATCTCTTTTATAATCAAATATTTTATCTAGGTTGGAAATAATAACGTATTTAATAAAGCGTTTTAGGTTATCATTTTCATTGTCAAATTGATGTATAACATTCATAACAGTTTTATATTTTTCTTTTGGGGCATATTTTTCATACGATGGCCATTTTGGATAATCATAATCAATGAATTTATTTGGTTTGATGTCGGCAATGATTTTTTTTGCTCTGGAAAAATCGTTTGAAGACAATTTGTTAACTTTAGCTAAAGAGATTTCTACCGCTAGTGGTGAGGTATCAAAACCATAACATTTGTTGATAACATTATTTATAAAGACACTGCCTGTTCCTAAAAATGGGTCTAATAGACTACTTGTTTTTTTTATATTATATTTTGTTATAAGATAGGGAACTAAATTAGGGCTGAAACTTTCTTTATAAGGAAATACTAAATTTAAAGTTCCTTCATTATTTGAAGAGTTTACTAAATCAGAAGTATCATTATTGAACACAATGATAGAACCATTTTCCAATCTTTCTTTAGCTATTTTACAATACTTTTTTGATAATTCTATACCTATATATTTTCGATTTAACTTTTCTGCGACATATGTGGTTGTTCCTATTCCATTAAATGGATCAAGTACAATATCATCTTCATAAGAATATAATTTTAATAATCGTTCGACAAGCTCGTTGGGATATGGGGCAGGATGGTCTTTCTTTTTGGCATCATTTGTAATGCACATTAATTCGTTATATACATTATTATCATCTTCATTGAAATACCAAACATTTTTTGTCCATTCTTTAAACTCTTCTCCGCTTATATCTATTTTATCTTTATTTCCTTTATGTTGTTTTTCTTCTTTATAAAAAACCATAATAGCTTCTCCTAATGGTCTAAATGATGGACATGAAGGACTTTTCCAGCTTCCCCAAGCGGTATTGTTTCCTTGAAAATGTTTCATATTTTTTCCTTTGTGCCACGTTATCCATTCGAAATCCTTAAATCCAAGATCATTTAAAATTCTTGCGATATGGTTGGAAATAAATGTAACATCTTTTGTCACTTTATTTTTTATTGCAAATGGAACATTGACGCATATTCTTCCGCCTTTTTTTAATACTCTATAGCATTCTTTAAATATATCAGTCATGTTATTAATGTATTCATTAAACTCTTTATTATCATTATAGTTATCATAATTATGTGCCGCATTGTATGGTGGCGATGTTATAATAATATCTATATAATTAGAGGGCATTTCTTTCATTACTAATAATGAATCACCTTCTATGATTATGTTTTCTTTCATATGTCACCTCTTATACATTTATATAATATAATTATATCATCAAAATAAGAAATTTCCTATAAAACCAAACATATTTGTCCTATTTAAAGTGTTTTAAAAAGCTATTTTTATATTGATTTATAAATTTCTAATAAACCATTGTACATGTATGTCATAAATGCTGTTCCATCATGAGTATATCCTTCTTTTTCATTAGAACCTGCTACAATAATAGTTATAACTTTTTATTCATTTTTTATCTTTTCAAAATTGACTTTTCTTCGGTTTGTACTATAATTATATATGTCGTGTGTAACACCTGAATAATACTTTTTTTATAAAGTTTGTAAAGTTATTGATTATGTGTAACACCCATGTTCTAAAATTAATTAAGAGATGATGGAAATGACTAAAAATAATAAAATATATTCTATGAAAGAAACTTGTGAAGCAACTGGGCTTACTTATGATGCTTTAAAATTTTATTGTAATGAAGGATTAGTCCCAAATGTAAAAAGAAATAAAAACAATTATCGCATATTTGATGATAACGATATTTCTTGGATTAAAAGTTTGTCTTGTTTAAAAAAATGTGGTATGAGCATTGTTGAAATGAAAGAATATTTAGATTTATATTTGAAAGGAAAATCTTCTATTCCTGAACGAAAAGTTATTTTAGATGCTAAACTTTGTGAGCTAGAACATAAAAAACAAGAAATTCAAGATAGTATAAATTATATTCATTGGAAGCAAAACTTCTATGATGATGTATTATCTGGAAAAACAAAATATTTTAGTTATTTAATGCCAAATAAAAATGATGATAAATAGTCATCATTTTTTGGGATATTTATAAAGAATATTCAATAAATGTATTGGATATAATAGATATTGTCTATTTTATAGTTTTATTTCATATTTTTTTACAAAACTTAATTGTGTTATTAATCCATCCTTCTACTTTTGCGTCCTCACAAATCCAAAATCATAAGGGTGTCCTTCAAATATTTCTATTTGGGTATCTTATGGTATTTATGCTATTTATTGTACTATATATATTCTATAGAACGAAGTAAACACATCATTATATATACTATTCGGTATTATAATTATTTATATTCTAGAAAGATAATTATAAAATTTACAACTTATCTTTTTAATACTTTTTCTTTCATTAATCCATTTACTAATATTATTTCTTAAAAAATCAATACAAGAACATATAATAAAAATAATAATCATTACAATAAACATATAAAGTAACATTTTAAGGCCTATTATATTTCCATTATCTATTTTTAATAATTTGTAAATTACATTTCTTACAAACTTATTATCATGAATTAAATAGATACCTAAAGTTGTACTTGAAATTCTATTTATGATTTTACTTTTTATGCTTAAAGTTTCAAAAAATAAAAAGTAAAAAATAGTTTGAATTATAACAAATGGATTCGAATAATGATATATTCCATTATATATAAAACTAGCAAATGACTTTATAATAGAACTATCTAAATTTTTAACAAAAAAGGAAAATGATAACATAAAGAAATTAGTTATACAAAAAAAGATAGTTAAAAACAAAAAAGT
>CAZEAD010000104.1:0-3054 GCA_964510115.1 uncultured Mycoplasma sp. | reverse complement strand
TTTTTTGCCCGCAGCGACATTTTCCCAGACTTCTGCCGCATTCGACAAACCGCAAGCTTTACACATATCCGGCGATTACAGGTCAGATTTGTGTTCCGGTGAACCAGCCGGTAATTCCAGCGGTCGTTCAGCGGCGGCGCGGGGGGCGGTTCCAAGCGACCGGTAAAGCCGCTGGACGAAGGGCAGCACGAGCAGCAGGAGCAAATACTGAATCGGCAGAATGAGCAGCTGCGCGGGCAGGCGCCCGATCAGGGTCACCCACAGGCCCTTGCCGCCCTGCACGGTCAGCCACAGCGTATTCATGAACACATTGCAGACCAGTGTAATCAGGATACGCGCCGCCAGCGTGCGCAGCAAAAACGAAAGCTTTCCCTCAGATTTGCTGTCCGGGCAATAGAGGAAGACGCCCCAGATCACCCCGGCGACCATGGCAGTCAGCGTGTAGCCCGGGAAATACCCACCGCCGCCGGTGCCCGGGTTCAGCATAAAGCCCAGCACATCGGTACAGAAGCCCATCATCATGCAGACCACCGGCCCGAAGAGCATTCCGATAGACGCGTTGGTCAGGAAGCCGACGCCGATGCGCGGGAACCCGGGAATGTCAATACGCAGCTTGAGCAGGTCGAGCGTGATATTCATCGCAATGAACATCGCGGTCAGCACAAGGCAGCGCGGGTTTTTCAGCTCTCCCAGGGAGCGGGAGAAGCTATTTTTGTTTTCAGACATCAAAAAACACCTCCAAAAAATGCCGTGTTGCACTCATTTTAAGGAAGCGGACACTTTATTAAAACGGGTGCAGCGGGATGCGGCCACCGCACCGCAAGGGAAAAACGCCTCCCCTTTCGTCCGCCGGACAACTGCCCGTCCCGGCGGCACTTTTCGCGCGGCAGCCTACTCTGCGTGAATAATATGGACAGTATACCGTATTTCATCTAAAATGTCAACGGCGCGGGGCAAATTTTCCGAACGCGTGAAAAAATCCGCGGAAAGCCATAAGACCTCTCACGGAAATTTTCTTTCTTAACCATAAGTTTTTACCTTCGGCATAGCGGTGAGCGGCAGTCCTCTCACCGGTTCTCGATCACCCAATCGACCCACTGCTCCCGCGTGATCGCATAGCAGTCATTGTCGTAGATGCTGCCGTCGTACATCTTCGCGGCCTGCCTCAGCGTGCCCTCGTATTGGAAGCCGCACTTCTCCAGCACGCGCTTGCTCCTCTTGTTCCACGGGTACGCATAGGCCGAGATCAGCGCCAGCCGCTTCTGCTCAAAACCGTAGGCAAGCGCCGCCTGTGCCGCCTCGGTCGCGTAGCCCTTTCCCCAGCAGTCCTCATTGATCGCGTAGCCAATCGAACGCGCCCGGTCATATTCCCGTTTGTAATCGCGCATCAGCCCGATGGAGCCGATCAGCTCCCCGCCTTCCCGCAGGACGATGCCCCAGATGCCTTCCTTCCCTATGTACACATTCTCCACGAGCCGCCGCGTTTCCTGCTCCGTCCCGTGCGGCTTCCACCCCGCGTTTGTGTTGATCGTAGGCAAAAAGCAGCTGTCTAAATCTTCTTCGGTCAACGTCCGCAGCATCAGTCGCCTGGTCATGATTCTGTTCATTGGGCTATCCCCTTTCCGCTCACTGCACATCAGGCCTGTTATCTCAAAAAATACGTAGACGCTTCCCTTTTCTCCCCTCCAGCGTGCTTCCTTTATGTTATCATCCTTAACAGGTTATTTTTTATTTCCCCATCTGATTCCTTATTTCAAAAAGTTCTTTTCCAGCCTGCGCCGCGCCTCCAAGCGGTAGATGCGGCTGCCCTGCGAAGAAAACTTCTCCTCATATTCCGTCATAACATTATCAAAATCACTATTGTGAAGATCAAGTGAAATATTTTGCAAAAGCCACCCATATTGGCACATCTCTCCCAGCGACCACTCAAAAAGCCGCTGGTTGTCGGTCTTAAAGAAAATCGCGCCGTCCTCCGAGAGGATTCTGTCGTAAACCGCGAGGAACGCCCGCCATGTCAGCCTCCGTTTCCGCTGGCGGTTGGGGGGCCAGGGGTCGGAAAAATTGAGGTAAATCAGGTCAACCTCGCCGTCCTCGAAGATATCGCCCAGCGCCGCCGCGTCGAACGACAGGAACCGCAGGTTCGGCTTTGCGGCCGCTACCGCTTTTTCCGCCGCCATGACCAGCGCGCCCTCCTCCCGCTCGATCGCGAGGAAGTTGACCTCGGGATACCGCCGCGCCATCTCCAGCGCGAAGCGCCCTTTGCCGCAGCCGATCTCCAAATGCAGCGGGTTCCCGTTCCCAAACAGCGCCCGCCATGCCCCCCGATGCGAAACCGGCTCCGCCACAAGCACCGCCGCGCAGCGCTCTAAACGAGGCCCCAGGTTCTTCTTTTTTCGCATCCGCATAGCGGCTCACTCTCCCCTGCAATCCGGTTTCATTCCAATCCTGTGTTACCCTATTATACCGGGAATCGGATAGAATTGCAAGCATTTACAATTTATTTTTCTCACTTAAAGGATATTTTTTTGAGCAGCAGCGGCGATTTTTCTTGCTTTTTTACCGAATAATGGATATTAACGAACCCTTCTCCGGAAACTCGTACAGTGTACCTTAAACCACCGGGGGAAGCGTCCCGTTTTTTCTCCTTTGGGAATCTGCGCCGCCGTTCCTCAAAATGCCGAAATTGAACAGCCAATAAAAGGAGCCGTCCCGCCTGCGGGCAGCTCCTTGATAAGCTACTTTCTGTTTGGCTTCCTTTTGATTTGAAGCAGCCTCATAAAATCATCAAACAGGGCCGTATCTGCCGGTTCAAACATCATCCATTTCCCATCATGATAGGTTTTCGTTTCGTCATAAATTCTCTGAACCTCTTGCGAATAAGAAGCCCTGTCCGCCTCAAATTTTAGCCGTTCTTCCTTTCCCAGAATCACCATAAATCCCACGCAGTTTTCCCTTGCGTAGAATGCGCACAGCGTTTTCCCGCCCCGGCGATATTTATATTCATATTTCCATGCTTTTCCGCCCTGATTCCATGAACAGTCCATGTCATATTTT
>CAZEAD010000103.1:0-3166 GCA_964510115.1 uncultured Mycoplasma sp. | reverse complement strand
AATAACAGTAAACACATACATAAATAAACGAGAATTATATAATTATCTTTTAAACAAAAATCTTTCAGTCATCGAAGAAGTAATAAAACAACATCATAAATTAAATGAACTATATCCAAAATCAGTAAATACAATAAGAATTATAACCATTCTTCATAATAATAAAGTAAATTTTGTAACAGCTTTTTTAAGAATAGGAAACAATAATAGCTTTGTTGATAATACTTCTAGTGGTGGTATGTTAACCATGATAGACCTTACGACAGGAAAAACCAAATACCCAGCTTGCGATGGCAATATGAATGTCTATGAAAAACATCCTAAAACTAAATATCCTATAAAGAACTTTCAAATACCTTATTTTAAAGAAACAAAAGAACTAGTTGAAGAATTAGCTTATATAGAACCACATATAAAATATACAGCTTGGGATATAGCTATAACAGAAAAAGGACCAGTAGTGGTCGAAGGAAATCCTTATCCTGGATATTATTATCAATTTCCAATTCATACCCCAGAAAAACAAGGATACATCCCAGTCTTTGAACACATTTTGAATCAAAAAGCAACATAAAGTCGTAAGACTTTTTTATTTTCAAAAATAAATACAATTAGACCATTTAATGCCAAAATATAAAATATCCAAATGAAAAAACAAATATAGTTATTGCAAACAAATATTCGATATGTTAAAATATAATTATCCAAAAAATGTAAGTAGATAAAAATATAAAAAAGTATTATAATATGTGAAGGTGATTTAAATGGATAAAATAATAATTAAAGGAGCAAGAGAAAATAATTTAAAAAATATTGATCTAGAACTTCCTAAAAATAAATTAATAGTAATGACAGGAGTATCAGGGTCAGGAAAGTCTTCCCTTGCTTTTGATACAATTTGTAAAGAAGGAGAAAGAAGATATCTAGAAAGCCTTTCATCCTATGCAAGACAACTTCTTGGAGGAAGTGAAAAACCAGAAGTAGATTCCATTGAAGGATTATCTCCAACAATTGCTATTGATCAAAAAACAACTAGCAAAAACCCTAGAAGTACAGTAGGAACAGTAACAGAAATATATGATTATTTAAGATTATTGTATTCTAGATGCGGAACTCCTTATTGTCCAACTCATAAAATTCCAATTAAAAATCAGTCAATTGAAGAAATGACTAATAAAATAATGGAAAACGAAGAAGGCACAAAAATCATAATTTCCGCTCCAGTAGCAGAAGGTAAAAAAGGAACATTTAAAGACTTATTAGAAGACCTTCAAAAAGAAGGATACGTAAGAGCTATAATAGATAATAAAGATTATGATTTATCAGAAGAAATCAATCTAGAAAAAAACAAAAAACATAATATCGAAATAGTTATAGATAGATTAGTAATAAAACCAGAAATTAGATCACGCTTGTTTGAATCGTTAGAAACAGCAACCAAATTAGCAAATGGTAGAGTCTATGTTAATGTTCTTAATCATGAAAAACAAATCTTCTCAGAAAAATTTGCTTGTCCATTATGTGACTTTTCCCTAAACGAATTAGAACCACGTATATTTAGTTTTAATGCCCCATATGGAGCCTGTCCAGATTGTAAAGGTTTAGGAATAAAACAAGTAATAGATCCTGATTTAGTCATCCCTGATAAAAATAAAAGCATTCAAGAAGGTGCAATTGTTACTATGGGAGATGATACTGAAGGATTATACTATAAAAAACTTGAATGTGCATGCAAACACTATAACATCGATCTTACTAAAAAAGTTAAAGATTATACTAAAGAAGAACTAGATATAATATTATATGGAACAAATGAATTAATTCAGTTTCATTATACAAGCAAAAGTGGCAACATTTTTAATAGCAAAGGAATATTTGAAGGAGTAATAACCAACCTTCAAAGAAGATATCTAGAAACCAATAGTGGTTGGATAAGAGATTGGTTAGAAGGATACATGATAGATCTAGATTGTCCAACCTGTCATGGAGCTAGGCTAAAAAAAGAAGTATTAAGTGTCCTAATAAATAATAAAAATATATATGAAGCAACCCAGATGAGTGTTAAAAATCTTTATGAATTTGTAAGTAACTTAAAACTAAGTGAAGAGAAAAAACAAATCGCAGAACTTTTAGTAAAAGAAATAAAAGATCGCTTATCATTTTTAATAAATGTTGGGTTAGACTATTTAACATTAGATAGAATGGCTGGAACACTTTCTGGTGGTGAACTTCAAAGAATTAGATTAGCTACCCAAATAGGTACTCATCTTACAGGAGTTCTATATGTCTTAGATGAACCAAGCATAGGATTACATCAACGAGACAATGAAAAATTAATAAACTCAATGCTCCAAATGCGTGATTTAGGTAATACTTTAATAGTAGTAGAGCATGATATCGAAACAATGCAAGCAGCTGATTATCTAGTAGACGTCGGCCCTTTAGCGGGAGAACATGGAGGACAAGTCATGGCAGCAGGAACACCTGAAGAAGTAGCCAAAGTTGAAAATAGTATTACAGGACAATTTTTAAGTGGTAAAGAATGTATTGAGGTTCCGAAAAAAAGAAGAAAAGGATCAGGCAAAAAAATAACAATAGTCGGAGCTAAAGAAAACAACCTAAAAAATATTAAAGTATCAATACCTTTAGGAACATTCACTTGTGTAACAGGAGTATCATGTTCAGGCAAATCAACTTTAATAAATGAGATACTATATAAAAAATTAATGACTTATATATATAATTCTAGAGTAAAGCCAGGAAAACATAAAGAAATAAAAGGACTAGAAAATGTTGATAAAGTAGTATATATTTCTCAAGATCCAATTGGTAGAACACCTCGTTCAAATCCTGCAACCTATACAGGGGTATTTGATGAGATAAGAGACCTATTTACAAATACAAAAGAAGCTAAAATGCTTGGTTATGATAAAAGTAGATTTTCATTTAATGTTAAAGGTGGAAGATGTGAAGCCTGTCGTGGTGATGGCGTAAAAAAAATAGAAATGCATTTCTTACCAGACGTTTATGTTCCATGCGAAGTGTGTCATGGTGCTAGATATAATACAGAAAGTCTTAAAATAAAATTTAAAGGCAAAAACATATCTGAAGTATTAGATATGAGAGTTACTGAAGCCATAGAATTCTTTGAAAACGTTCCAAAAAT
>CAZEAD010000102.1:0-3168 GCA_964510115.1 uncultured Mycoplasma sp. | reverse complement strand
TTCTTTAGTAACTGCATTATTTGGTAAAGTAGTAACAATTAATTTTTCTGTTTGATAAAGTTCTAATTTTAAACTTTTTTTAGTGAAATTAATGCTAGTTGCTTCAACATTAGAATTAGGAATCACTTCTAGTTTTATAGTTATTTGATTTTTACTATCATCTAAAATTAAGTCTGTTGTTCCTACTTCATTAGCTATATAATTGCCATCTGTATCTTCACTTATCATGTTTTGATTATTTGCTTTAAGCATTATTTTATTACAATTGCTATTTCCTAAATCTACAGGAATTTCTATTATATCGCCTTTTTGAACTTTTAATGTAGTTAACTTTAGATTTTCTTTGGCGAGTGGTTTGCATATCAAAATATCTGTAGTTGTTTCTTTTTGTTCTTTATTTAATTCTGCTTTAATATTTAACTTTGCTAATCCCAATTCAAATGGATCTATTTCAAAAACCGCTATTTGTCCTTTGGCTGTGCTAGTAGGACCTACTGTATAAATGTTACTGTCATCTGGAGTTAAAGTATATTTAGTATTATTATTAGGATTTTTTAAAGAAATTGTTATGTGTTCTTTTTCATATATATAAAATCTTTGTGGAGTTTTTATTGTTATTTCATTATTGTTTTTTTTATTTTGTTCTTTATTTATAAATAAAGCGAGAATTGCTAATATTAAAATGATTAATAAAATTATAATCGCAATAATATACCATTTATACTTTTGAAAAAAGCTTTTTTGATAATCAGATATTATTTGTTGTTCTTGATCCATTTTCTATACTCCTTATTTTACTGTTACTTTTATTTTTTGACTAAATTGTTTTTCTTCAGTTGTTACAGTAATTGTTACTATACCGATTTTTTTAGCAGTTATTATTCCTTTATTTGAAACTTCTACTATTTCATTATCACTGCTTTCCCATATAACACCTTTATTTATAGCATTTTCTGGTAATACTTGGGCTTCTATTTTGTGAGATTGTCCTACTTTTAATTCGATATTTTTTTCTTTAACCTCTATTCCTGTTACTGGTTCATCATAAGCTACGCAATTTATTTGTACTTTTATTTCATTATTATCTTGTTTGATTATTAGATTAGTGTTTCCTAACCATTTTGGAGTGACAATTCCATTTTCATCAACAGTTGCTATTTTAGTATCTTCTATTTCGTAGGTAATGTCATCATAGCAAACATCAGCTTCTCCTAAGTAAATATTAGCTTTAGTTGTATGACCTGATGAGTAAAAAACTGTTAAATTATCTGATTGCAAAACTTTGGCATTTAATCTATTGCAAACTGCTATTTCTTGATTGTGAGGTAAAGTTTTAACATCATTTATTTTAGCATAAGTGGTTAAGGTAAAACTACCAATTTCTTTAGCGGTAATTTTATTTGTGACTTTTTTACCAATTATTCCTGCTTTTGATGAGACTTCTGCTATTTTATCGGATGATGTATCAAAATGAAATGAAGTATTTCTAAGGCTTCCTCTTCCTTTTACTTCTGCACTTACGTTAATTGTTTCACCAACGTACATTTTTTTTATTGGCTGTACTGATAAAGATTTAATGCTACCATTTGGAATTACAAATATTCTTATGATAACTGTTGCTATTATAAGAATAAATAAAACAATAATTACTGGAAAGAACCACTTACTTTTTATATACTTTGCTTCATATTCTTTGTATCCATCTTCTTCATAATATTCTTTATTATCCACTTGCCACATCTCCTTATTATCTTAATTATATAAGTTAAGTATACAAATAATTTCTTATTTTGTAAATTACTTATTTATAATTAAGGCTTTTTTGTACATAATATTGCATCCCTCTTTTGATGTTGTTTTTTAGCTTTAAAGTTTTTTAATATTAAAAGTATGCTATAATTTCAAAAAATAGCATACTTTTAAGTAATTAATAATTTTTAGAAATACTATCTAAAACTCTTTTTGGACTATTTATTAGCATATCATATAGTTTAGGATATTTCCTTAACTCTTCAATTAATTTTATTTCTTCTTTACTCATCATAAGTCCATATTTTTCATCTTCACTAGAAATAATGTATTCATCATTTCCAATCAAATATTCTAAAGGCACGTTTAATACTTTGGATAATTGAATCAAATTTTTTGAACTAGGTCTTTTAAGTCCTTTTTCCCAATGACAAACACTAACTTTAGAAACTCCTAATAATTCTCCTAATTTCTTTTGAGTTAAACCTTGTTGTTTTCTTTGTTCACGAATTCTTCTTTCCAAAAACATTTAGCACCTCTTTTTCTCATTGTCAATTATATTGGAGAACTAGGTGCTTTTTATCAAAGTTACCCGAAAGTATAACTTATCTTTTTGAAGATAAAAAACTAACTTTATCTGCGACGATATTTAAAGTGTATACTTTAGTTTTGTCTTCTTTTTCATAACAATTGTTTCTAAGGTATCCGCGGATGCCAATAATATCTCCTTTTTTACAGTATTCAACAGTATTATTAGCAATTCCACGCCATAAAGTACATTCTAATAGCGATAGGTAAATCTTTGATGTTATCTTTAATTTTTCCCCCGCTTCGCATCGTACTTGAGACTTTCACCTCATACGACGCTCCATCAACATATTTAATTATTTGTTATTTTAATAGTAGAATTTTATAATTAAAAGTTGACTTGTGGCTATCCCTCCATTATTTATTATCATAATTTCATAGGTACTGTGCCACTGCTCTTTCTCTGATTAAGATAATTTATTTATTCATTATCAATACTTCATCAATGTATAATCATTTCCATATTCAGAGCTTTCCACGTTCCGATATTTCTATCTTTACATATATCCTTAGGTGCTTTCTTTAAGCCTGTATGCTTGATAGTGCCTTTAACACTATATGGATTTTCATAACTTCAATTTTTACTAATCCACACATACTGCAAATTATTGCTATATACATTTCTATATATTAACTGTTTAGACTCGTACATTCAAAAGTTCGTCAGTAATAAATACATCCTCACCATAGATATTTTATAGACATCCGATCTATTAATTACGCTACCTACCTCTAGATAGTTTTCGTAAGATAATTCTTTTACGATAATTTTCAACCGACTTCACCGAGCTTTTAACATTTATTTATTATACAATAAATGCTAATCGGAGT
>CAZEAD010000101.1:0-3253 GCA_964510115.1 uncultured Mycoplasma sp. | reverse complement strand
TACTATGACAAAAATATTGTTTTACATTATCAAGAGTTAAACAATAAAAAAAATAAAGATTTTAAGGAGTGATAACATGGAATTTTTAATAGAATTATTATTAGATTTAGTCCTTGAAGGAAGCATAGAAATAAGTTCCAATAAAAAAGTATCAAAATTCATAAGATATCCTCTAATTATTTTAATTATATTGTTTTTTAGTATAGTAATATTTGGTTTACTATTATTAGGGATCATGATTATTAAAGACAATATTCTTATTGGACTATTTATAATAGCAATCAGTTTATTTTTATTAATAGCAAGCATAATTAAATTTAAAACAATTTATTTAAATAAAAAAGAAAATAATTTAAAATAAAGAATCAAAACTATTAAAATGAAAAAACCAAAATCATAAAACAAACTTATATGTTATAATAAACATATAAATAATAAAACGAAATGAGGTAGTACAAAATGAAGACAACAAAAGAATATCAAAACTTTGTCTTAGAACAACTAGATTTATTAGAAAATATTTTTTGTAGACCTATGATGGGGGAATATTTACTCTATTATAACAATATTTTATTTGGAGGAATTTACGAAAATAGATTATTGATTAAAAAGACCACTAGTAATATCAAGTATAACTTAAAAGAAGAAATCCCATACAAAGGAGCAAAGCCTATGTTTTATATAACCAATTTAGAGGACAAACAATTATTAAAACAAATTATAATCGATACCTGCCAAGATTTAATTAATAAATAACAAATAATAAACCATGAAAAAAATATATGTCCTTCTAATGCATACAAAAACAATACCATCTAGGTTGATTAAATTTGTAACTTGTTATGAATATAGTCATGTTGGTATATCACTAGATAAAAAATGTAATGAAATATATAGCTTTGGCAGAAAAAAACATAACACAATATTAAACAGTGGTTTTAATTTAGAATATAAAGATGGGGAATTTTTCAACAAATTTAACAAAACAACATGCAAAATTTACGAAATAGAAGTAACAGATAAACAATATCAAAAAGTAGTTAAAATTATTAATAAAATGAAAGCCCATACAAATAATTATAAATATGATTACTTTGGCATCATTCCAAGATTTCTAGGAATCCCAATAACTATTAAAAATAGATATGTATGTAGTTATTTTGTAGCATATATCCTAAATTAAGCAGGAATAAGTAAATTTAAGAAAAATATTTGTTTAATAAAGCCAAAAGATTTTACTAAGTTAGAAAAATTAAAAGAAATATATATGGGCAAATATAATTTATATAAAATATAAAGAAATAACATTTCAATAAAAAAGAGTTTAAAATCCAAAATTTAAACTCTTTTTTATCAAAAATTCATTATTTACCTTTCAATAATGTAACAATTAACAACTGAGTTATATGTTATAATATTACTAAATAAATGAATCAAGGAGTATTCAAATGAAAAATATATTAATTGTCGAAGATGAACAAACCATTTGTAGTGAATTATCAAATCTACTAAAGAATGCTGGTTATAATCCATTAATAATTCAGGATTTTCAAAATATTAAAGAAGAAATCTTAAAACTTAATCCTGACTTAGTGCTATTAGATATTAACATTCCCTATCTAAATGGTGAGAATGTTCTAAAAGATTTAAGAAAAGAATCAAATATTCCTGTAATTATGGTTACAAGTAGAAATCAAGAAACAGATGAAGTTTTATCTATGAGCTATGGTGCAGATGATTATATTACCAAACCATATAATCCCACTATTTTGCTATTGAGAATTGCCGCAGTATTAAAAAGAAGTAATCAGAGTAAAGATATCCAAATTTATAAAGAACTAGAAATTAACACAAAAAAAGGCATCATTAAAAGAAAAAACATAGAAATAATTTTAACAAAAAACGAAATGATTATTTTAAACTATCTTTTATCAAATCAAAACAGAATTGTAACAAGAGATGAATTAATGACAGATCTTTGGAATAACAATGAATATATTAATGATAACGCTTTGACAGTTAATATAAGTAGATTAAGAGCCAAACTAAAAGAAATAGGATATGAATATGCAATCGAAACCAGAAAGGGATTAGGATACGTCTTATCATGAATTTTAAAGAATATATAAAAGATAAACTATTTACTATTATTACTATTATAATGAGTTATTTTATTATATTACTCATGTTTTTTGCGTTTAAAATAAATACTTCTTTAATCATTGCTACTACCTGTATTATTTTTGTTTCAACTTTTGCTATCTTGCTCATGGAATTTTTTAAAAAAAGAACTTTCTATACAAATATTATCTCTAATACTGAAAAATTAGATAAAGCCTATTTAGTTTTAGAAACTATTGAAAAACCAGATTTTTATGATGGGAAATTACTATATCAAATACTTTATGAAATTAATAAATCAATGAATGAAAATCTAAAAATTTTTGAACTACAAATGGTAGACTTTAAAGAATATATTGAAATGTGGATTCATGAAATAAAAATACCAATATCATCATTAATACTAATCGCCCATAATAATAAAAGCAAATTTGATAAAAAAACGATGGAACAATTACACAGAATAGAAGATTATATAGAACAAGTTTTATATTATGTAAGAAGTGAAAATGCCGAAAAGGATTATCTTATAAATAAAGTATCTTTAAATAAAATAATAAATAATGTTGCTTTAAAAAACAAAGATGATCTTTTAGAAAATAAAATAAATCTTATTGTAGAAAATATTACAACCGAAGTTTACACAGATTCAAAATGGTTAGAATTTATTATTAATCAAATCATAAATAACAGTATTAAATATAAAAGAAATATTAAAAATTCTTATATAAAAATAACTACTAAAGAAGATAAAGAACAAACACAAATAATAATACAAGACAATGGAATAGGGATACCAGAATCTGATATCCCAAAAGTATTTGAAAAAACATTCACAGGCAATAATGGCAGAATCAAAGCAAAATCAACTGGAATGGGGCTGTTTATTGCTAAAAATCTTTGTAAAAAATTAGGCCATAAAATTTTAATAGAATCCAAAGAACAAAAATATACCAAAGTGAAAATCATCATTGCCAAAAATAATTTCTATGAAGTAACAAAATAAACTTACAAAAATGTAATGTTCTGTAATATTAAAAAAACGACAAATAAAATAATTATATCTATCATAAATAAAGAACAGAAAAATATATGGAAAATATTTTAAAAGTAGAAAAAATAGAAAAATATT
>CAZEAD010000100.1:534-3285 GCA_964510115.1 uncultured Mycoplasma sp. | reverse complement strand
TAAGGACATTTTTCTAAAAGAAATTTTAGGGAAGTGTCCTTTTTTGTTATGGTCAAAATAAAAAAAGAATTGGAGGAAAGCGAAATGACAAATACAGCGTTAAGAGCAGAAAAAAATCTACTCGTTAGTATCAAAACAAATTCGTGGTGTTAGTTAGCCGGGTTCTGAGTAACTGGCAGCACGAATCCACAAGGGTTTGGGAGTGTAACTTCCAATTAGTAGCAATAAAAAGAATTGTTGAGAAATGTTTTTCCTGTAAGGGGCTTGGGAGGAATAGTGAAGATGAACGAGTATGAGAAAAATATTATAAGGCTGATCGAAGCACATGAGAAAGCTGAAAAGAAAGATTTGATTCGAAATATTAATCGGGCAATTAAGTTGAGTGAAGTTAGTTGGTTCGGTAAAAATGAATGGATATGTAAGGTTACAAACTCTCCTATGGGTACAGTATGTACATGGTTTACCCATTCAAAGTGCAGAGCGGTAAATAAGATACCTTTGTATGCCATGTGTAAGATTGCGGTTGCGTTACGGATTTCTGTCTGGAAGTTTTTTGAAACGGAAGAAGTGGAAAAGATGGAGGGAACAGCGGAACCGGCCATTGATAGAAGGGGGAAGCTGTATTGGCATCTTAGGAGAAATGAGGCAGAACAGTTGTGGAACGGTAAATATGGACGCTATGGGGTATGGACAATGCAGAGTAAAGCGGTTCAGAGGGAGTTTTTGGACAAGTTATATCTGGAAAGGCTGGCACAACAGGCAGAAGAAGCGAATGGATGATTTTCTGGAGAGGTTGGCATTGTTTAGACAGTCAGGTGAGTTTATGAAACAAAGAATTAGATTATTTACAGAATAGGAGAATGCGTTATGGTAGCAGATACAGCGGCAGGTGCAGTGAAAGAAAGATACTTGCACAATTACTTTCAAAAATAAAGATGATTTTTAAGGCGGTTAAGATTCATTATTCGGAAGATTGTTTTTGTAGAAATGGAGGATTTATATGCTGAAAATTAGGATGCAGGGGACAAAGAAGGATATTCGCTGGTTCTGGCGACACATGGAACGAGATCCGAAGATTCGTGTGCTGCAGGTTTCGGATATTTTTGCAAATAAGGGAACAAATAAGTATTTTCGTGCATATGCGGAAGTGGAAAAATCAGAAAAGTAGATCAGGAGGAAAGTATCTATGTGCAGAGTTATCGCAGTCGCAAATCAAAAAGGTGGAGTCGGAAAGACAACGACTTGTGTGAATTTAGGAATCGGGCTTGCAAGGGCAGGCAAAAAAGTATTATTGGTGGAGGCCGATGCGCAAGGCAGTATGGCGGTCAGCTTAGGAATTGAGGAACCAGATGAACTGGATATAACACTGGTAAATATTATGGAAAAGGTCATTAACGACGAAGATGTAGAGCCGGGCGAGGGTATCATTCATCATGAGGAAGGGATTGATTTCATTCCAGCCAATATTGAACTGGCAGGACTGGAAACATCCTTGGTAAATGTTATGAGCAGAGAGACGATACTGCGCCAATATCTGGATAATACAAAAGGGGAGTATGATTTTGTAATTATAGATTGTATGCCTTCACTTGGGATGATAACGATTAATGCCCTTGTAGCTGCTGATAGCGTGTTGATTCCCGTGGAAGCGGCTTATCTCCCGGTCAAGGGATTACAACAACTCATTAAGACGATAGGGCGGGTGCACAGAAAATTGAACCCTGCGCTTACTATTATGGGGATTCTGCTGACAAAGGTAGACCGCAGGACAAACTTTGCAAAGGATATTTCGGCGCAGATTCGGGAGGTCTATGGAAACCAGGTACATATTTTTGAGAATTGCATTCCTTTATCTGTAAAAGCGGCAGAGACTACTGCTGAAGGGAAAAGCATTTATCTTCATGATCCAAAGGGAATCGTGGCAGGAGGATACTTCTCGCTGACACAGGAGGTGCTTGCCGATGAAGAGTAAGAGTGCAGAGAAAGTCAAGTTAAAATCCTTTGATGATTTGTTTGGTACAAATGAAGCGGCGGCGGGGGAAACGGTCAGTTCTGTTCCCCTCAGTCAATTGCATACATTCAAAGATCATCCGTTCCGGGTGTTGGACGATGAAAAAATGCAGGAGACTGTAGACAGTGTAAAGAGATATGGTGTATTGATACCAGGAATTGTCCGTCCACATCCAAGAAGCGGTTATGAAGTAGTTGCAGGACATCGGAGATGGCGGGCGTGTGAGCTTGCCGGACTGGAGGAAATGCCTGTGCTTATCCGAGATCTGAATGACGATGAAGCTACAATTATCATGGTTGATACGAATATCCAGAGGGAAGACATTTTGCCGAGTGAAAAAGCAAAAGCATATCGGATGAAATATGAGGCAATGAAGCATCAGGGCAGCAAAGGGGACAAGCACACAGCAGACGCCATCGGGGAAGCTGCCGGGGATAGCGGAAGAACAGTACAACGTTATATTCGACTGTCAGAATTGATTCAGGAATTACTGGATTATGTTGATGAAAATAAAATTCCCATGGTAGTGGGTGAGAAATTGTCCTATCTGAGGCAGGAAGAACAGGCGTGGATTGTGGATGCAATCAGCAACAGCGGCATATATCCATCAAAGGTGCAGGCAGAACAGTTCAGAGAGTTCAGTGAAGCCGGAGAACTGACAGAGGGAAAGGTATATGCAGTATTAGTTAGAAAAGAGAAGGAAAATGTGAATGTGACACTTTCTGCAAAAAAGATACGAA
>CAZEAD010000100.1:0-524 GCA_964510115.1 uncultured Mycoplasma sp. | reverse complement strand
AGAGCAGATAGAAGATGTTATATATACGCTTCTGGAAGATTGGAAGCAGAAGGAGGGAGGGGCTATAGATGCAGGAATTACAGTTTGATTATTATCATGGGATGGAAGCGGAACAGTATACTTTTTATCGGATTCCAAAGGTTCTGTTTACTGCAGAATGTTTCAAGTCCCTTTCCTGTGAAGCGAAGGTTTTATACGGTCTGTTACTAGACCGTATGAGCCTTAGTATAAAAAATCGCTGGTTTGATGAAGAAGACCGGGTGTATATTATTTTTACTGTGGAGGAGATTGCAGAACTTATGAATTGCGGCACACAGAAAGCGGTGAGGCTGCTAAGGGAATTGGATGCGGATAAAGGGATTGGACTGATTGAAAAGAAACGTCTTGGACTTGGAAAACCGAATGTTATTTATGTGAAAAATTTTATCATACACCAGACAGACGGTGGAAAAAAAGATGAAAACCTGGTGGAAACGCCTGTAAATACACAGAATAGTGAAAATCACAATTCAAGAGTTGTGAAA
>CAZEAD010000099.1:0-3287 GCA_964510115.1 uncultured Mycoplasma sp. | reverse complement strand
TCAAATCCTCAAGCATAGATAAATCATCAGCTAAAACTTCCTTTGCTTCATCCTTTATAGTAACTTTCAAAACTTCTTTTTTACCATTAACAACAACATCTACTAAAGAGCTATGTCCTTCAAAAGAAGAATCATCAAGTTCTTTTTTTATTCTCATCATATCCTTTTGCATAGCTTGTGCCTGTTTCATAATAGCTTGCATATTCATAAAATCATCTCCTAATCAATTTCTACCACATCATCACCAAATAAATCAATAGCAACCTTTGCATTATTTCCAATTTCTAAAGCAGGTAACGATTCACCACTTATTATATCATTTTTTATAACTTCTTCAACATAATTATAAACAACCCCATTCTTCTTATCATTAATATAATTATTTTTATAAACATCCCATTCACTATCTAAAATAAAAGCAACATGATAAAATTTCTTAAAAACAATTTCAAACAATTTCTCAATTTTCAAAATATTAAGATTCGCATTATCTAACAAAGAATCATACTTAAGTGAAATAACAACATCACGTTCTCCAGCAACCCTTAAAACACCATCCAATAAATAAGATACAACAGAAGAATAAACATTATCATTCAAATAATCAGAAAAATTATTCCAAGTATTTCTCATAGAATTAAGTAAAGATTTATCAGCCAAACAAAAAGCATTTTTTACTCTAATATCTTTATCATAACTTACTTTATTAACAATATTAGTTACTACTACATTATCATTATTTTTCTTATTTTTACTATCCCCAATTTTAATTTTCTGATCATTCAAAACTTCTTTATCATTATTTTTAAATTTGCTAACATGAAAATCTTTATTAACAATTACACTATCCTTAGAAACAGAATCATTAAAATCAGCTTTAGTAACATTTTTATTAGAAGCATCAAAAAAATGAATCATGCTTAATAAACCAACTTCAAAAATAGTCTTTGGAAAATTACTTTTTCTCATATTAAAAATAAGTTCACTCAAACGATTTAAAATTAAATATAAATCGTCAATATTCACATCAACACTATCATTCTTAAAACTTAAAACTACTCTATCTTTAATATATTCTAATAAACCTTCAGCAACAAACAAAACATTTTTACCTCTTAAAGACAAATCATCAATTTTCATAATTAATTTATTAACATCTTTACTAATAATAATATCAAGAATATCTGCATACTCTTCTTGACTTATTATACCTTTTAAATCATAAAAAGACTCAACTGTTATTTCATTAGAACAACAATACAACTTATCAAGCATACTAATAGCATCACGCATACCACCATCAGAATATTTAGCAATTAAATTAAGAATTTCATCACTAACAACAATACCTTCCTCATCAGCTATAAATCTAAGACGTTTAACAATATCATCATCAGCCAACCTAGAAAATTCAAAACACTGACACCTTGAAACAATAGTTTCTGGAACCTTATAAAATTCTGTAGTAGCCAAAATAAAAATAACATGAGCAGGAGGTTCCTCCAAAGTTTTTAATAAAGCATTAAAAGCACCAGTAGATAACATATGAACTTCATCAATAATATAAACCTTATATTTACCAATAACAGGCATAAGCCCAACATTATCGCGTATTTCCCTAATCTCATCTACTCCATTATTCGAAGCAGCATCAATTTCAATAATATCAGGATGAGTTTTTCCATTATAAGCCAAACAACTTGGGCAATTATTACAAGCAATTAAATCAGTTCTATTATCACAATTAACTAATTTAGCAATCAATTTAGCAATAGTTGTCTTCCCGGTTCCCCTTGATCCTGAAAATAAATATGCATGTGAAACTTTATTTTGAGATATAGCTTGTTCTAAAACTTTTACAATATAACTTTGACCACTTACATCAGAAAAAGATTGTGGTCTATATTTTCTATACAAAGCAAGATAGGCCATTAATACACCCCCTACAAACACAACAATTTATAAATATAGTATACAAAAATAACTAAAAAAAGAAAAGAGAGAAAAATAACATTTAATTATAAAAATTTCAAATTATTAGGAACATAATTGTTATATATACATAATAAAGTTCCACGTGAAACAAAATATTAAAACACCATAAAACCCCAATTAAAACACAGCCAGCATCAATACTATATGGCATATATAAAGACTAATAAATAGATATTAAATCATCAAATTATTTCCCGGGAAATAATTTGCTCTCCACTTTATGCATTGCCAAATCATTTTTCAGAACTTATATTCTTTTTTCTTCTAATTTCAAAAAAACTTTTCAATAAAATATCATAGTTTTTCACAGATTTATATTTAAAAACTGTAAGCTTATCATAATTATTATTAAAAGTTTCTTTATAAGTAGAATCCAATAAATAAACAACTTTATCTATTCTTGATTCAACCAAAGCACCATAACACATACTGCAAGGTTCAAGCGTAACATACATAGTACATCCATTTAATCTCCAATCACCAAGTTTTTTACAAGCTTCTTCAATACATAATAATTCTGCATGATAAATAGAAACATTTTTAGCGAATTTACAATTATAAGCTTCAGCAATTATAGTATCGTCTTTAACAATTAAAGCGCCGACAGGAATATCGCCATTATTAAAAGCAATTTTAGCCAATTCAATACATCTATCAAAATATTGTTCATCAGACATAATATATACCTCCAAACACAACAATTATATTAATATAACTTCATATAACATAATTCAAATTAAACTATTCAATTAATAAATATATTCTAAATTAAATACTATATATACAAATTAACATTAAATATAGACATCACTTCAAATATTAAAAAAGTGCACACACATAGAGGTCGTTAATGCTGCTACTTTCCAGTCCTGACATAGTTCCAACATATGTGTTGCACAAAACATATAATAATATAAAGAAATTAATATGTCAAATAAAAACGTTTCACGTGAAACATAAATAATATTTAGAGCAAACAAAACATAAAATAGTGTTTCACGTGAAACTTATAACAAATATAATAAACTAACAATAAATATAAATTCCCAATACCCCTCCCTTATTAAAATTAAAATAAATATATTAATAAATAAACATTATAAACAATAAAATATCATAATAAATAACCATCCTATTAAAAAACCAAATATTTCAACTCAACTTATTAACAAAACAACCAAATTATTTCCCGGGAAATAATTTGCTCTCCGCTTTTTGTTATTCACACTCATAAAAACAAAGTAATAATATTAAACAACTAAATTTCCATAAAATATTATATATAATTACAA
>CAZEAD010000098.1:0-3345 GCA_964510115.1 uncultured Mycoplasma sp. | reverse complement strand
AAAAAGCGTGGTCACTCACCCATTTCTGGATAAATAACCACGCTCGGTTGTTACGCAAAAACTCTTATTTGCGCCAAACGGTATTTAGTTTGTTTTTATTTTGTCAGTCGCAATGCCCGGTTCCACCACAATGCCCGGACATATTCCGCTTAAGCCTTACAATTGCTCTTACGATTTTTGTGTACATTTTACACCCACCCTTTCTCTAATTTCCCGTTTTCGTAAATCACGCCATATTTGTTTTTGTTTCGTCGAAAAAGATTGCACACAGCCTTTACCCCATCTGCAAAAGACGCTTTTAGTGTTTCTTCGCACATAAAGCACGAGCGTTTCAACAAAACCGGCGTTTTGAATCCAGGTATGATTTTATCCATTTCAAGATATGTTTGGCATTCTCCCGAATATGGGGATGGAAGTTTTACCCCAAACGTTTTTTCAAAAGACACAAAGTAGTCTTTCCCATGCTGTATTTCAGACAACTTGATAGAGTTAAACCCCATTTTGTCATAGTGCTTTAGACAAGCGGTTATATCTCCCTTTGTGTACAAATACGGTTTCACGATATTCAGATTAATTCTGATTTTTTCCTTTTGTGGCAAACTGTTATAAAATTCCTGCCTGTCAAAAGTATGTACCGTTCGCCGGATTTCATCCGCTATCTGTTCATTGTGGTGCTGTACGGATAGGTTTATTCCATCCAGCATATCTATTAAAGCAAAAAACTTTTCTTTTTGACTGTAGCATACAGGTGGAACAGCGGTTGTAACGTATATTTTTAGGCTGGTTTTTCCCCTGATTTGAGAAACACAGTCAATTAGATCATCAAGGTATGCACACGGCTCTCCGCCCAGAAACAAAATATCGTCGACTCCGTTCTGGTTCTCCGCTACAGTCTTTACAATCGCTGGAACGTCCGGTCTGTTTATTCCGAGCCCGCTATATTTTTTGTCTATGCAATGGGCGCAGTTAAATGGGCACGTGCTTGTAAAGTGCACATCAAACGAATTGTATACACCGTCACAACAGTTGCATTTCAATTTTATGCTCATTTCTTCACTTCCTCCCGCCGCACCCGCACAATCTTCACAGCGCCGTCCTTGACGGGGATCAGCTCCACACGGTCGCCACGGGAAAGCACGGCCTCAGCGGCTCTTATGGTTTTTTCATCCACCAAGCGACACCGCCCCGACGATAAACTTCACGTCCTCCAGCTTGACGCCGGTGAATGAGTGGGTGACGTTCTTCTCGCTGTCGTAGATGGAAATATCGTATGTTGTTATTTCATACGGTCTTCCGCCGCACAGACAGTCAGTTGATGTTTCAAACTTTCTTCCCTGTTCGTGTTTCCGCTCCAGCTTCACCAGTTCCCCGGTGAATCCGTTGTATGTTACTTGCATGGTGGTGGCCTCCTTTTTGTGCAAAACCTCATTTTTATGGAATCTAATATTATATGCGTAGACTAGGTTCTCTGCATAACTCCAGTTTTTGACATAATGGACTGACGGGATAAACGGATAGTCAAAGTATTTCTCTCTGCACTTTTTACATAGAGTGGCTGACGGAGAATCTTTATCACACGCACAAGTATAAACTTCAGTTAGACCGTCTGTTGATCCACAAATTTCGCACTTTTCTTTCATGTATACAGCACCTTAGTCCTTTCCTTCTGCTCCGGCAGCCCAGCCGCTTTGCTAAACTCCCGGTATTTACGGTTCAAAATCTGCAAGCGGGATTTGGTGGCTGTCTCATCGTCTTTTAGACCAGCGGCTTTGTATGCAGTATGAAGGCGTTTCTGTTTGCGTATCTCTCTTTCTATACGGCGTTGCTGTTGGGTCGCCTGATAATCGTCATACTGCTTGCCATCATAGGTAATTTTTGGTCGGTTCTCTGGTTTCATCCCATCCAGCTCTTTGTCGGAGTAGGTCCTTTCCATAACCCCTTCAATGTACGGGTAAAAGCTGTGCCGTACATCGGCAATTAGCCCCTCCTATGCCCGTCACGGAGCCATATCCGCATTTCTCTTCAAAATCGGGGTATTTTGCCATTACATCACCGCCCTTATCGTTTCCACCGGAAAATCTGACCTTGCCACGCGGTATGCGCTTCCCAACCGTTCGGACCTTGTACATTCCGCGCCCCCAAGTGGGCCGTTGTCTCCACCAAATCTGTCTCCAGGTAGTCCATAGACTGTTCCCGGTATTTCTGGTTAATCTGGTTTACGCCGGTCATGACACAAGTCCTGGCATGACTATCAATCTGCCTGTGTACGCCGCTCTCAAAATCTACGATCTTGAGACCACCCCCGGCAAGCTCTCTGACCGAACGGCTGATAGCCTCGTTATAACTGATAGCGCCACTCTCAACTTCCATGACTGCCATATCAAGGGCGTGTTGATAAGATTTTCCAGGTGGTAGAAGGACATTTTTACCGTTCTTCTTTACAATAAACCCCATTGACTGAGTAATGTTGCGCAACTCTCCCTTTGTCTGCCTCCGTATTGCCTCTATCGCCACAGCGTCAACCAGCGTGTCTGGAGCAGTAACATTTGCAAGGTCGATCAGTTGTGTATAATACGCCTGATTCCTAGCTACCACATCGTCAAATAGCTTGTCGAGCTTTTCCATGCTTATCTTGTTTGTCTCAGCGATAACCCGCTTGATTTCCTCCAGAGGAATACCGTGGGAACGGAGGGCTTTTATATCGTCAACCGTGACCTCATTAAGCTCCCCGGCGATATTCAAGCGGCTGTATATCTCTTCCAGCAGCGTGTCCTCCAGACCGCGGTATAGTTCGGCTATTTCTTCTGGGATGGCGTCGAGAATCTGAGGAGAGAACGGATAGCGTGGCATTTATTCCACCTCATCTTGGGTTTCAGTAACCAGAGTGTCCATGTTAGGCATCATCGCCATCGCCTCTTCCTCTGTGACATTGTACTTCCTCATAAGGTACAACTCAGGACGGATCAGCCCCGCCGCCACGTCGTTTCTCATATCGGCAATGACAAGCTGCTTTGTGGTTTCGTCCTCCAGGACGGAATCGCCCCAGTCATAGGTCACAGTGTAATCACCCGCCGGTGCAAGCCCGTATAGCCCAGCCATAACGGACATAGCGTAGATCAGCCCGTCTAGGGCGCTCTCCATGTTGGTCTTGATCCCCTCGATGGTGGTGTACATTCGCTGTTTGGTTGCGGTAATCTCTGTCGCTGTACGCTCCACTGACATAGGGTCTGAAATCGTCCCGAATGACAGGCCCACGTTAAACTCGATTTGTTTCAGAATGTTCTGGAACCCGGCGTAAACACTGCTATCTCGGTACTCTGGAGAAAACTCGTGCAGCAGATCACC
>CAZEAD010000097.1:0-3380 GCA_964510115.1 uncultured Mycoplasma sp. | reverse complement strand
GCTTGTGTATTAATTAAAGATGATAAATCTCCAGTTGGTACACGTGTATTTGGTCCAGTTGCAAGAGAACTTCGTGATAAAGATTATATGAAAATTGTATCTTTAGCTAAGGAAGTATTATAGGAGGTATAACATGAAATTAAAAGTTGGAGATAAAGTAAGAGTAATGGTTGGAAAAGACAAAGGTAAAGAAGGCAAAATTACTCATACATTTAAAAACGAAAACAAAGTAATCGTTGAAGGTATCAATATGATTAAAAAACATGTTAAACCTAATAATACCAATGAAACTGGTGGAATCGTTGACATGGAAGCAAAAATTGATGCTTCAAACGTAATGATAATTGATAAAAAAACAAATAAACCAACAAGAATTTATTCTATGGTTGATGAAAAATCAAATAAAAAAGTTAGAGTGAGCAAAACTCACGAAAAACTTGATTAGTTGGAAGGAGGGTAATCTATGAACCGCCTAAAAGAAAAATATACAAAGGAAATCGTTCCTAGTTTAAAAGAAAAATTTTCATACAAATCAGTAATGCAAGTTCCAGCTCTAGAAAAAATCGTTGTTAATATCGGAGCAGGCGACGCATCACATAACTCAAAATTATTAGAAGCAGCAGTAAATGATTTAAGCCTAATAACAGGTCAAAAACCAGTAATTACAAAAGCACACAAATCAATAGCTGGATTTAAAATTCGTGAAGGACAAAGTATTGGATGTAAAGTTACTTTAAGAGGAGAAAAGATGTATAACTTCTTAGATAAATTAATTTCTGTATCCCTTCCACGTGTAAGAGACTTTAGAGGTTTACCAAAAACTGCATTCGATGGAAGAGGAAACTATACAATTGGAATTAAAGAACAATTAGTATTCCCAGAAATCGAATTCGACAATGTCGTAAAAGTAAGAGGTATGGATATCGTACTTGTCACAACAGCAAAAACAAATGAAGAAGCTTATGCTTTACTAGAAGAATTAGGAATTCCTTTTAGGAAATAATCGGAGGTTATAAATGGCTAAGAAAAGTATGATTGCGAAAGCAAACAGACCAAAAAAATATAAAGTACGTGAATATACTCGTTGTTCAAGATGCGGTAGACCTCACAGTGTACTTAAAAAATATGGTATTTGTCGTATTTGCTTTAGAGAATTAGCAAACAAAGGACAAATTCCTGGAGTAAAAAAATCAAGCTGGTAGGCGTTAGAAGGAGGAATTTAATATGGTAGTAACAGATCCAGTTGCAGACTTGCTTACAAGAATTCGTAATGCAAATGCAATTAAGAAAAAAGAAGTATCTATGCCTGTATCAAAAGTAAAAACTGCAATTGCTAAAATCTTAAAAGATGAAGGTTTTATTGAAGATTACCAAGTTGAAAGTGGAAATCTAATCATGAACCTAAAATATACTCAAAAGAAAGAAAGAGTAATCAAAGGATTAAAACGTATTTCAAAACCAGGACTTAGAGTTTATGCTAAAGCTGAAGAATTACCAACTGTTTTAAATGGACTTGGAATCGCAATAATTTCTACATCAAAAGGAATTATGACAGATAAAGAAGCTAGAAAAGCATCTCTTGGTGGAGAAGTAATGGCATATATTTGGTAGGTGAAATTATGAGTAGAATAGGAAAGAGAATTTTAACAATTCCAGAAGGCGTAAATGTAACTATTGAAAATGATGAAGCAATAGTAAAAGGTCCAAAAGGTGAGTTAAAAACTAAAATAAATCAAGCAATTGAAGTAAAAGTAGAAGAAGGCAAAGTAATCGTTAATAGAAAAAATAATTCAATTCCTACAAGAGCATTACATGGCACAACAAATGCTAACCTAAATAACATGATCGAAGGAGTATCAAAAGGATTCTCTAAAGATCTAGAAATAGTTGGTGTTGGATATAGATTCAGCCTAAAAGGTAACACATTAGTAATTAATGCTGGATATTCTCATCCAGTTGAAAAAGAAATTCCAGCAGGTATTAAAGTAGAAGTAAAATCAAATACAGAACTTACAATATCAGGAATTGACAAAATTCAAGTTGGAGAATTTGCGGCTGTAGTTCGTAAAGTAAGAGAACCAGAACCATATAAAGGAAAAGGTATACGTTACGTTGGAGAACATATAAGACGTAAAGAAGGTAAGAAAGCGAAATAGGTAGGAGGGTAATTATGATAAAAAAAGAATCTCGAAACGAAATGCGTAAAGTAAGACACGAAAGAATTAGAAAACAAATCATAGGTACAAAAGATATGCCTAGACTAAATGTCTATCGTTCAAATAAAAACATTTTTGCCCAATTGATTGATGATGAACAAGGCGTAACATTAGCAAGTGCATCTTCATTAAAATTAGAAGGAAACAACAAAGAAGTAGCTGCTCAAGTAGGAACAGCAATTGCAACAGAAGCAAAAAAATTAAAAATCCAAAAAGTAGTATTTGATCGTGGTGGATATCTATATCATGGTCGCGTAAAAGCATTAGCAGATGCAGCTCGCGAAAATGGTTTGGAATTCTAGTAGGAGGTAAATTATGCAACAAAATAAAAAAATGAGACAACCTGCTAAAACTTTAGAAGAAATAGTAGTAGATACAAAAGCCATTGTAAAAGTTACAAAAGGTGGGCGTAGAAGAAGATTCCAAGCTGTAGTTTTAGTTGGTGATAAAAAAGGACTTGTTGGACTTGGTACTGGTAAAGCAAATGAAGTAGCAGAAGCAGTAAAAAAAGCAAGACAAGCCGCAAACAAAAATATGATTAAAGTTCCAATGATTGACCAAAGAACAATTCCACATGAAATGACTGCTCAAACAGGAGCAACAAAAGTAATTATTAAACCTGCAAGAGAAGGTACTGGACTTATCGCTGGAGGAGCAGTAAGATCAGTTCTAGAAATAGCTGGATACCATGACATTGTATCAAAATCCCTAGGAGCAAGAACTAAAATTAATATGGCAAGAGCAACATTAAAAGCACTACAAGAAATTAGAACTGTAGAACAAGTTGCAGCTATGCGTGGAAAAACAAAAGAGGAGATTTTAGGATAATGGAATTACATGAATTAAAAAAGAACGAAGGAGCTACTCAAACTAGACACAGAGTTGGTCGTGGAACAGGTAGTGGCTGGGGAAAAACAAGTGGTCGTGGACAAAAAGGTCAAAAATCAAGAAGTGGAGCTTCAATAAATCCAGTATTTGAAGGTGGACAAACACCATTATATAGAAGACTACACAAAAGAGGATTTACAAACGCTAAATTCAAAATAAGATATGCAACAATTAACGTTAGCGATTTAAATATCTTTGAAAATGGAACAGTAGTAACTCCTGAATTATTAAAAGAAGTAGGATTAGTAAAAAAACAATTAGATGGAATCAAAGTAT
>CAZEAD010000096.1:2608-3444 GCA_964510115.1 uncultured Mycoplasma sp. | reverse complement strand
GAAGCAGTTATTTCTTTAGCGGAATCTATGAATATTGGTGCTAGGTCTTTATCTCAAATTATGAATGAAATTATTAATTTTAAATTATCAGATAGTTTATTTAATAAAAATAATAAGGAATTATATTTAACTGAAAATGATGTTAGAAAAGTTGATGAAAACAATACTAGAATTAGAAAGATAGGTTTTTAAAAAACTTGTAAATTTATATTTTTTTATGATTTTTGATTTTTAAAAACTATTTTTAGGAGGAAAAAAATAATTTTCTTCTTTTTTTTGTTTTTAAAATCTTAAATTTATTGATTTTACAAGTGATATTTGATTTGTTATTGTATTTGCCTCGAGGGAGGAAATATGAAAAAATTAAAATTATTTATTTTTGTATTAGGTTGTTTTTTTATGGGGGTTAGTTCTTGTTTAGCTCTTACAAATAAAGGAAAGTTGTATGAAGTATTTTGGCAAGAAGCTGGTGTTAATGTTTTTACCAAAGATGTTACAAGTGGTGGTATGGATTATAATGGATGGTATATAGAGTCTTCTTCTGATGATGATATTTATTATTGTATTGAACCTGAAAGTTATATGCAAAATAAAAATGATGCTGTTGCACAAAGCCATACTGTTTATGTAGGAGATGAGATGAAAAAACATATAAGACTTAGTGATGAGGTTTTTAGAAGGGTGCAACTTTTAGCTTATTATGGTTACAATTATAGTAATCATAAAGATAGGTATTGGTATGGTATTACGCAGAAGATGATTTGGGATGTTATTAGACCTGATATTGTTTGGAAATATAAAGATTCTCGTTATGGAGAGGTTAATGATAGTTTGTA
>CAZEAD010000096.1:0-2570 GCA_964510115.1 uncultured Mycoplasma sp. | reverse complement strand
TCTTAGATTGGATTCAGAGCTAACTTTGGTGGACAGTAATGGTATTCTTAATCAATTTACTGTTGAGGATAATGAATATGCTGATATTGTAATAGAAGGAAATTCTTTGAAAATATATCCAAAGAAAACAGGTCTTTCTAAAATAGTTTTTAGAAGAAAGAAAGTTCTTAATAATATTTCTTTGTTTTATTCTGATACTTTTCAAGATATGATTACAAGGGGAGAAGTTAATAGTGAAGATTTTACAATTGATTTAAAAATAATTGGTGTTCCTTTTAAGTTTTATAAGGTTGATAGTGAAAATGGGGTCTTTGTTAATAATGAGTATAGAAGTTTATTGGGTACAACATTTGGGTTACTTAAAGATGGTAAACAAATAGATATATTACGTTTTGATGATAGTAGTGAAACTTGTTATTTGGATTATGGGGATTATTCACTTGTAGAAATTAAAGCTGGTAATGGTTATAAACTTAATAAAGAGGTTATTAATTTTAGTTTCAATAAGGGAGATAATCCTAGTATGATAATTACTAATGAATCTTTGAAAGGAAAAATTGTTATTCAGAAATATAAGGTTGGTTATGATTCAAAAGAAGTAGAGAGTAATGCTAAATTTGAGGTTTATGATATGGATTCTAATTTAGTTGGGAATATTACTACTGATAAAAATGGAAAAGGTAGTTTGGAACTTCCTTTTGGAAAATATAGAATTGTTCAAAAGGAAGGTAGTTCAGGTTATTATTTTTCTAAAGATTTTGAAGTTGTTTTAGATGAGGAAAAAGATTTTTATTATGAAATTGATAATAATATTAAAACTAAAATTGTTATAAAAAAAATTGATAAAGATACATTAAAACCTTTAGAAAATGTTTGTTTTGGACTTTATGATTCTTTGGGTAATTTGTTAAATAAAGGTTGTACTAATAAATATGGAAGCCTTGAGTTTACTAACCTTGATATTGGTAATTATTTTATTAAAGAGGAAAGTGTTCCTTTATATTATAAGGATGATTTGTATAAACAAGAAGTATTGGTAAATGGAGAAGAAAAAATTATTAATTTAGTGGTTAATAATGAAAGAAAGAAGGCTTCTTTAATTATTGAAAAGATTGATTCTAGTACTGGGCTAGGACTTAAAGGAGTAATTTTTGAAATTTTTGATTATAATACTAATAAAAAGATTTTAGAAGTTGAAAGTGATAAAAATGGGAAAATAGTTTTGAATAATTTTTTTGCTGGAAAGTATTATATTATAGAAAAACGTGCTCCGGAGGGATATATTTTGGATACTTTTAAACATGTATTTGATATTTGTGATGAAGATGTTAAAATTGTTCTTACTAATGAAGTTTTGGAAAATCCTGATACTGGGGATAATATTATAGGTTATTTTATATTGCTTTTTTTAAGTTTATTTTCTTTATCAACAATTTATATTAGTAGTAAATGCCGAAAATGATTAGATTTTGTTATAATTCTTTTTCTTTTTTTCTTTTTATTATATAATGTTGTTAGGTGATTTAGATGTTATTGGCAAAAGATTGGGAAGATTATGAAATACTTGGAATGTCTGATGGGGAAAAATTAGAAAGGTTTGGAAAATTTTGTTTGCTTAGACCTGATCCAGAAATTATTTGGAAGGATGATATGTCTTGTGATATGATTCATGCTCATTATCATAGAAGTAATACTGGAGGAGGTTTTTGGGATGTTAAAAAGAAACTTCCTGAATCTTGGAATATTAGTTATAAAGATTTAATTTTTAATGTTAAGTTGATGGGTTTTAAACATACTGGTGTTTTTCCTGAGCAAGCTGTAAACTGGGATTTTATGCGAGATAAGATTGCTAATTGTAAGAGAAAAATTAAAGTATTAAATTTATTTGCTTATACAGGGTGTGCTACTGTTGCTTGTCTTAAGGTAGGGGCTAGTGTTGTTCATGTTGATTCTTCTAGGGGCATGGTAGATTGGGCAAAAGAGAACGTAAAATCTAATCATTTAGAAGATGCTGATGTAAGGTTTTTAGTGGATGATGTTATTAAATTTGTAGAACGTGAGATTCGAAGGGGTAATAAATATGATGCTATAGTTATGGATCCTCCTTCTTTTGGAAGAGGTGCGAATAAAGAAATATGGGCAATTGAGAAAGATTTGTTTCATTTAGTTTGTTTGTGTATGCAAATTCTTAGTGATAAACCATTATTTTTTCTTATTAATTCTTATACTGCAGGTTTATCTCCAACTGTTTTAGATAATATTTTAAAATTAACTGTTGGTAAAAAGTATGTTGGTAAGATTACTTGTGGAGAACTTGGATTGCAGGCAAATAATGGGTTGGTATTACCATGTGGAGTATTTGGAAGGTATGAAGAATAATTTAGAAATTTTATATGAAGATAATCATGTTATTGTCGTAGTAAAACCTTGTAATGTTTTATCACAGGCAGATAATACTAAAGATTTGGATATGCTTTCTTTGATAAAGAACTATTTAAAAGAAAAATATAATAAAACAGGTAATGTTTACTTGGGACTTGTTCATAGATTAGATCGTCCTACTGGAGGGA
>CAZEAD010000095.1:0-3508 GCA_964510115.1 uncultured Mycoplasma sp. | reverse complement strand
ATTAAAAGAAGTAGGATTAGTAAAAAAACAATTAGATGGAATCAAAGTATTAGGAAATGGAAAATTAGAAAAGAAATTAACAATTAAAGCACATAGATTTAGTGAAAGCGCTTTAACAAAGATTGAAGAATCAGGAAGCAAATCAGAGGTGATCTAGTATGTTTAAAAATCTTAAACAACTATTCACTAGTAAAAACAAAGATTTAAGACATAGAATATATTTTACCTTAGGAGCTTTATTAATTTTTGCAGTAGGAACAACAATTGAACTTCCAACTGTTAAAGATTCAACAAAAGCTTTAGGCTTCTTTGAATTATTAAATGTAATTGGAGGAGGAGCATTAGAGAGAGCATCTATTTTTGCTCTAGGAGTAAGTCCTTATATCACAGCTTCAATTTTAATCCAATTATTACAAATGGATATTATCCCATATTTTTCAGAGTTAGGAAAGCAAGGGCATACAGGTAGACAAAAATTAAATCAAATTACTAGATACATAGGAATAATTTTTGCAGCAATTCAAGGATTTGCTATGAGTTATTATTTCCTTGGAGCTAAATCTCCATTAACAGATAGAATTATTACAACAGTAGTCTTAACAGCAGGAACAGCATTCCTACTATGGTTAGGAGATCAAATAACTCAAAAAGGAATAGGGAATGGTATATCCCTAATCATCATGGCTGGTATTGTTAACACATTACCAAGTATGTTTGCTACTGCATTTAAAGAATTGACTGGAATAGAATCAGGAATAACAGCAATTGGAATTGGCTTGTTCGTTCTATTTGTAATTGTCTATATTCTAGTAATAGTAGGAACAATTTTTGTTGAAGGAGCAGAAAGAAAAATACCAATACAATATGCAAATAAATCAACATCAAGCTTAGGAAAACAAACATATATGCCAATCAAATTAAACTCTGCTGGAGTTATGCCAGTCATCTTTGCATCAAGTTTACTTGGTGTTCCAGCAACAATAGCACAGTTTATAAACAAACAAGGATTTACAGATTTTGTTAATACATATCTAAATTATACTAAGCCAGTTGGATTTATAATATTTGTATTATTAATATTGTTCTTTGCATATTTCTATACCTTTATTCAAATGAAACCAGATGATATGGCAAAGAATTTACAAAACAATGGTG
Organism: uncultured Mycoplasma sp.; assembly: GCA_964510115.1. Lineage (GTDB taxonomy): Bacteria > Bacillota_I > Bacilli_A > RF39 > UBA660 > UMGS1572. Next base: position 2,353 of record CAZEAD010000095.1, on the reverse strand, counting down.
GATACATTCCAGGTGTAAAACCAGGAGAGTCTACTAGCAAATACTTAAGTAAAGTATTATCAAGATTAACTATTGTTGGAGCAATATTCCTAACAATAATTGCAGCTTTGCCAGTTATAATTAGTATAACAACATCATTACCATCAAGCGTATCAATTGGAGGTACAGGATTACTAATTGTTGTAGGAGTTTCAATTGAAACATATAAGCAATTAGAAAGTAGCTTATTAAGCAGATCATATTCTGGTAACAAAAGCTACAGAAGGGCAAGAGCATAATGAAAAATATTATCTTATTAGCACCTCCTGCTGCAGGAAAAGGGACACTAGCCAAACTACTTGAACAAAACTATGGTTATGTTTCCCTATCAACAGGAGATATATTAAGAGAACAAGCAAAGACAGACGAAGATTTAAAAACCAAACTAAAAAGTGGTTTATTAATCGATGATGAAACTGTCTTCAACGCTTTAGAAACAGTAGTAAAAACAATAAATAAACCATACATTTTAGATGGCTTTCCAAGAACACTAAATCAAGCTAAAATGTATGATGATTTATTAAAACAACTAGACAAAAATATTGGAATAGTAATTTATTTAGATGTTGCCAAAGAAATATTAATAAAAAGGGTTACAACACGAGTTGTCTGTCCAAAATGCAAAAGATCTTATTCAACTTCTAACAAAAATCTATTTCCAAAAAATCAAAATATTTGTGATGATTGTAATGAAACACTCATTACAAGAGATGATGATAAAAAAGAAATATTTGAAAGTAGATATCAAGAATATTTAGAAAAGACTTCTCCATTAATAGATTATTATCAAGCAAAAGGAGTACTAACTAAAATAACATCAACCGACTCAAATGAAACTTATGAAGAAGTATCAGCATTAATAAAATAGGTGAGAAAATGATAAGTATCAAAAGTGAACATGAAATAGAATTATTAAAAGTTGCAGGATCAATCGTATATGAAACACATCAATATTTAAAAGATAAAATAGTTCCTGGTATTACTACTAAAGAACTAGATTCTTTAGCAGAAAAGTTTATAATTGAAAAAGGAGCAACCCCATCTTTTAAAAACTATGAAGGATTTCCAAACGCTACTTGCATCAGTATAAATGAACAAGTTGTCCATGGAATTCCAAGTAATAGAAAATTAAAAGAAGGAGATATCGTTTCTATAGATATTGGAGCTTGCTATAAAGGATATCATGGTGATTCTGCTTGGACTTATAAAGTAGGAACAGTTTCAAAGGATTTAGAATATTTAATGGAACACACCAAAAATTCACTATTTCAAGGACTAAGTCAAATAAAAGCAGGAAATCGAGTTGGTGATATCTCACATGCTATAGAAGAGTATGCTAAAGAACATAAACTTGGCGTAATTAAAGAATTAGTAGGACATGGAGTAGGAACAAGTGTCCATGAAGACCCAGAAGTACCAAATTATGGAATTGCAAATACTGGGCCAGTATTAAAAGAAGGAATGGTTTTAGCAGTAGAACCAATGTTAACTCTTGGTAGTCCAAATATAGTAGTCTTAGATGACGAGTGGACTATCGAGACAGAAGATTACAGTCCATCTGCTCACTATGAACATACAGTTGTAGTAACTAAAGATGGATACCAAATTTTGACAGGAGTGTTGGAAAATGGCTAAGAAAGATACAATAGAAGTAGAGGGAAAAGTAGTAGAAGTTCTTCCAGGAACACAGTTCAAAGTAGAACTTCCTAACGGTCATATCATAGATGCCTACGTTTCTGGCAAAATGCGAATGAACTATATTCGTATTTTAACAGGTGATAAAGTTATGATCGAAATGTCCCCATATGATTTAACACGTGGGCGAATAATCTACAGACAAAAGTAGGAGGGAAAATTATGAAAGTAAGACCATCAGTAAAAAAGATGTGTGCTAAATGTAAAATCATTAGACGTAAAGGAAAATTAATGGTAATTTGTGAAAATCCAAAACACAAACAAACCCAAGGTTAATATAGGAGGTAATTAATGGCACGTATTAAAGGTATTGAAATACCAAACGAAAAGAAAATTAAAATTTCTTTAACTTACATTTACGGAATTGGTCCATCAAGAGCAGAAAAAATTCTTGAAGGAGCAAAAATTGATCCAGAAAAAAGAACAAAAGATTTATCAAATGATGAATTAGGAAAAATTCGTGAAGAAGTTAACAAGTATGTTACTGAAGGAGATTTAAGACGTGAAGTTTCCATGAACATTAAAACTAAGATGGAAATCGGTTCATATCAAGGAATACGTCATAGAAAAGGCTTGCCAGTAAGAGGAAAAAGAACAAATAGAAATGCTAAAACTCGTA
>CAZEAD010000094.1:0-3520 GCA_964510115.1 uncultured Mycoplasma sp. | reverse complement strand
TTATCTTAAATGTATATCTTTTTCCATTTGTTATATCTGTAGTCTTTGCAAAAGACACTGTTATTAAATCATTTATAGCCACTACTTCACTAGTATTTAATCCTTCACTATTTATTCCAGACAAAGTATCCACACAATCTAAATGGAAGTATCCTTCACTAGTATATCCAAATCCTACTGATGTTGTATTTCCATCTACAGTTGTATATGGCCCACTCCAAGTACATACTGGATTCTCATTATCTATTTTATCTTCTATATATTCTTTTATTATTGTGTTAGTTCCATCACTTATTTTTACTGTTACTGAACCATTTCCTGTTAATGGTATTTCTACTGTTCCACTTGGTATATCTATCCATTCTCCATTACCGATTTTATATTGATATGTATAATTATTTGTATTTTCAGGACAAGTTACTGTTATAGTTTTGTTTGTTGACCACCCAGCATTATCTGTTAATATTACTGGTTCTTCTATCTTTGGTATTGTTACCTCCGCCTTACTAGAATATATATATGATTTCTTTATATCTTTCGCTCTTGCTTGTACAGAATTATGTAACCCTGTTTTAACATTAGTACATATATATGTATTATTAGATGAGGGAACTGGCGTTTCTCCATCACAACTAAATTCATAACTTTCTATTTTATTACTATCACTGGTTGGTACTGTCCCTGCTGTTATTCTAAATGAATTTGTTGTTATGTTATCTATACTTATTCCTATTTCAGGTGGAACATATTCTGCATTTATATCAAATACTTGAGTAGCTACTACTTTTAGTTTTAAAGATAATGCCTTATCATCAAGTTCCATCTTTTCAGCATCACTCATATTCTCAATACGTTCATTATCTAACCATATTTTAATTACATAACTATCCTTAGAACTACTTTCAGACTCAGACTTTGTTGTTAAATCTTTATCATTTAAAAGTCTACCAGTATTCTCAGTATTATTAATTGCTTCGTTTACTTCGCTTAATCTTTTTATCCCCATATTTTTGCCATTTATCACAACAGAGGTTTTAATATATTCATCACTTAATATCTCTGCTCCATCTATCTGATTATCAATTAAATAAAGTTTATAATTTATCTTTGTATCTCCAACATTAGAAATTGTAAAACTATAACTATTGTTAGTTTCGTTTAACCCTTCCTCATCTGTTAAAGGCACCAATTCTGTAAATGTTGGAAAAACTTCATCACTTATTTCTATTTTAGCTTTTCCTGTTGTCATTACTTGAATATTTTCATCAGGATTATTAGCCACAAATATTGAATAAGTAACACCAGTAGTTAATATAACTAAACCTATAAAACCAATTATTACCGCTAATTTTAACTGATTCCTTTTCATATAAGTATGCAACTCCTTAGTATTATTTATATACTTAGTATACTATTTATTATTAATCATGTAAATAAAAAATCAAAAACAAGTAACCAAAACAAACCAAAAATATTACAAAAAAAAGAGTTTATCTTATTAAACCAATAAATAAACTCTTAATCTTTTAACTAAGTAAAAATTTATCACTAGTAAGCCCAAGATTAGTACTAGCATTCCAGACAAAGTTTCCATATGTAGCTGTAACAGTAGTTCCAGCAGTATTTTGAAGTCCCGTACAATTATAAAACATCAAAGCCATTCCATTTACACCAGAAGTAGTTGTATAATTCGCAGCCAATGTAGTATTAAAACTTGTTAAATTTAAACTTGTTAATGAACTACAACCATAAAACATAGACTCCATATCATAAACCTTTGCAACAGTAAAATTCGTGCCAAAAACTAAATTATTCAAAGAAGTACAATTATTAAACATAGAAGCAGTATCTGTCAAATTAGATGAATTAAAACTTGATAAATTTAAATTTTTTATATTACTACAATTATTAAACATTGCTCTCATATCATTAACTAAAGTAGTATCAAAATTTTCTAATCCTATTATATTACTTAAAGCAGAACTTTGTTCATTAAAACCAGTAGCAAACATAAATCCCATTCTAGTAACTTTCCTTGTATCAAATTTACTAACATCAATAGTAGTTAATCTAATACAATTTAAAAACATACTACGCATCGTATTAGCTCTAGATGTATTAAAATTAGACAAATCAATAACTTCAGAATAAACATATGAACCATCTGGAGCTCCAAATAAACGCCAACTATTTTCTGGAGCAACTACCCCTCCTTCTTGTCCAATTGCAGCTATTTGATTAGAACCATTTGAATATACTTGCAATAACACCTTCCCATCATTTTGCTCCGAAACATCTATTGGATTTCCTAATTTACTATATGTTCCATTATAACTCATAGTAGGAGAAAAACTAATTGTATTAAGCGTATACAATGCAATAAAATTATTAGCAGTATAACCAACCGAACTAACTTTATCTTTCCAAGTTGGTGACAAAGTAGACTTACTTACATAAACATTATAAGTATATACATTCGAATTCCCACTTCGATCAGTTACTGTTATCGTATCAGTTTTAGTTGTCCCTGTTGTATAACTTTTGCTATAATCTGTCTTTGTTATTCCACTTCCTCCTGTATCACTACAAGTTATTCCTATCGTTCTGTTTTCCAAAGTCCATGTTGTTGATTGCCCTGTTATAGTACATGTTGGTGCAGCTGTATCTATTGTGATTCCATTAGCACTTGTACTTTCAACATTTCTTAATCCAACTTGATCTGTTGCAAATCCTTCCATAACTTTAGCTTTTACTACTCCACTACTAGATCCTGCTGTTACTTTATATACATATCTATTTCCATTTTGACTCTCTTTTGTGATAGTAGCATTTGTATTTGTTAATCCTATTTCACTTTCATTTATTGTTAATGTTGAGACATCACTACAATTTAACTGATAATATCCTACTCCTCCTGCTTTTAAATACGTTAATGCTGTTGTTCCGGTTGCTGTTGTATATGGCCCACTCCAAGTACATACTGGAGCTTGATTATCTATTTTATCTTCAATATATTCTTTTATTATTGTGTTAGTTCCATCACTTATTTTTACTGTTACTGAACCATTTCCTGTTAATGGTATTTCTACTGTTCCACTTGGTATATCTATCCATTCTCCATTACCAATTTTATATTGATATGTATAATTATTTGTATTTTCAGGACAAGTTACTGTTATGGTTTTGTTTGTTGACCACCCAGCATTATCTGTTGATATTACTGGTTCTTCTATCTTTGGTATCGTTACCTCCGCTTTACTAGAATATATATATGATTTCTTTATATCCTTTGCTCTAGCTTGTACAGAATTATGTAATCCTGTTTTAACATTAGTACATATATATGTATTATTTGAAGATGATACTGGTGTTTCCCCATCACAACTGAATTCATAACCTTCTATCTTTTCACTATCACTACTAACTAATGGTCCTGCTGTTATTCTAAACGAATTTGTTGTTATGTCATCTATACTTATTCCTATTTCAGGTGGAATATATTCTGCATTTATATCAAATA
>CAZEAD010000093.1:0-3545 GCA_964510115.1 uncultured Mycoplasma sp. | reverse complement strand
ATAAACATACGTATGATAAACCAACCAGTAAAAGTGCCCAAACAGTAGGAAACGTTCTAGGACATTTTCATCCACCTGGTGATACATCAGTATATAATGCTATGGTTAGACTCTCACAAGATTGGAAAATGGGTTTACCACTTGTTGATATGCAAGGGAATAATGGTTCTATCGATGGTGATAGTACCGCAGCATATCGTTATACAGAAGCTAGACTTGCTCGCTCTGCTAATGATCTATTAAAAGACATAGATAAAAATACTGTTGTTTTTGCTCCAAACTTTGACGATACCAGAATGGAACCAACAGTTTTACCAGCCAAATTTCCCAATCTTCTAATAAATGGTACAACAGGAATATCTGCAGGATACGCAACTAATATTCCTCCTCATAACTTTGAAGAAATAATTGATGCTACAATTAAAAGAATTGATAGCCCTAACTGTAAAATAGAAACAATCCTAGATATCGTAAAAGGACCAGACTTCCCAACCGGAGGAATTGCCATGGATCTAAATGGCATAAACCAAGCACTTACAACAGGACGAGGAAGAGTAATAGTAAGAGCCAAAACTAGCATCGAAAAAGAAAAAAATAAAAATACCATCGTAGTTACTGAAATACCATATGATGTATTAAAAATAAACATCGTTAAAAAAATAGATGAAATAAGAATAGATCATAAAATAGAAGGAATTATTGAAGTAAGAGATGAGTCAGATAAAGAAGGACTAAGAATTGCTATCGAAGTTAAAAAAGAAGCCAACCCTGAAGTTATATTAAATTATTTATTTAAAAATACTGATTTACAAACATCTTATAATTATAATATGGTTGCTATTGTTAACCGAAGACCAAAACTTTTATCAATAATCGAAATATTAGATGCCTACATTGCGCACTATAAAGAAGTAGTGTTAAATAGAACTAAATTCGATTTAGCTATGGCTAAAAAAAGATACCATATTGTAGAAGGACTAATTAAAGCAATCTCAATATTAGATGAAGTAATAAAAATCATAAGAAGTAGTAAAAATAAACAAGATTCTAAAGAAAACCTAATGAAACAATATGATTTTACTGAAGAACAAGCCGAGGCAATCGTAACATTACAATTATATCGCTTAAGCAATACTGATATTAACCTTCTAGAAGAAGAAAAATCTAATCTTGAATTTATAATTGCTTCTCTAACCAGAATTCTTGAAGATGAAATAGAACTAAAAAATGTTATGAAACAAGAATTACGAGCTATGAAAAAAGAATATGGCATTCCAAGAAAAACATTAATTTCAGGCGAAGCTATTGATATTAAAATAGATCAAGAAGTTCTAGTGCCTAAAGAAGATGTAGTAACATTAATAACAAAAGAAGGATATATCAAAAGAACTAGCAAAAGAGCATACTTAGCCAATAGTGAAGATCCAGCTTTAAAAGAACAAGATTATGTAATAGGATTATACTCCCAAACAACAATAGATACTTTATTAATATTTACTAATTTAGGAAATTATCTTTTCCTACCAGTTCATGAAATTCCAGATATAAAATGGAAAGTATTAGGAAAACATATTTCAAACATCATAAAATTAGAAGAAAATGAAGAAATAATTTCTGCCATCCCAGTATCAGATTTCACTAAAAATTTAAATATTGTTTTAGCAAGCAAATTAGGAATGATTAAGAAAACAAAATTAGAAGAATTTAAAGTAAGCAGATATACAAAATCCATATCTTGTATGAAACTAAAACCAGAAGATCAAGTAGTAAGTGCCTTTATAGAAAACTATAATGATATTATGGTTGCTACTAATCTTGGATACAGTTTATGGTTTGATACTGATGAAATACCATTATCAGGAATAAAATCATCCGGAGTAAAATCAATAACTTTAAAAAATGATACAGTGGTAAATGCAGTTAACTTTGATAAAAATAACGAGTATGTAACAGTCTTTACAGACAAAAATACAGCCAAAAGAATTAAATTAGAAGAATTCGAAAAACAAGTAAGAGCAAGACGTGGTTTAGTAATTCTAAAAGAAGTAAAAACCAATCCATATCATGTTTTAAATTTTTTTGTAGCAGATCATAAAGATTATTTTGGACTAAGAACTAACGACGATATTATTCAGTTAAAAACAACAGAAATCCCAATATCAGATCGTTATAAAACCGGTTCAACAATTTCTAAATCAGATGTTCTTGAGGTTTTCCTAATAAAAAATCTTGAAGAAGAACAACCTCTAAAAAAGGAAGAATCAAAAGAAGAACAACAAGAAGCACAAACAATAGAAAAACCAATTAATAATCATCAAATTTCTCTATTAGAAATAGATGATGAATTAAAAAGAATAGATGATATCTTAAAATAAGAGCTCAATTAGACTCTTATTTTTTTATGTTAAAACACATACGATTTCATAGTTTGTCGCATAATATATCACCAAGGAGGAAACAACATGGAATTTGAAAAACTAATTGGACAAACACCAATTATTAAAATAAATTATAAATATCATAATCAAGTAAAAAGTATTTATGCAAAACTAGAATATTACAACTTAACAGGAAGTATCAAAGATCGTATGGCTAGTTATATTATTAAAGAAGCTTTAAAAACAGGAAAATTAAAGGAAAAAATGCCAATAATTGAAGCAACAAGCGGAAATACTGGAATTTCTCTTTCAGCAATCGGAGCTTATCTCAAATGCCCAGTATATATATTTATGCCAGATTGGGTTAGCCAAGAAAGAAAAAGTATTATGGAAATGTATGGAGCCAAAGTATTACTAGTTTCTAAAGAAGAAGGAGGATTTCAAGAATGCATAAAAAGAGCAGACAACCTAGCAAAACAAATAAAAGGATTTAGACCAGATCAATTTAACAATAATGATAATGTTTTAGCCCATCAAGAAACCACTGCCAAAGAACTAGAGGAAAAACTAACAACAATAGATGCCTTTATCTCGGGAATAGGAACAGGAGGTACTTTAATTGGAATTGCCAAATATCTAAAACCAAAAAACATCAAAATATATGCCTTAGAACCAGATAAACTTCCATTATTATCAACAGGAGTATCAACAGGACAACATCTAATTGAAGGAATAGGAGATGACTTTATCCCAAGTATAGTAGACAAATCATTAATTGATGGCATAATAACAATAAATGATTTAGATGCCATTAATATGAGTAGAAAACTAGCTCAAGATTTAGGATTAGGAGTCGGAATATCAAGTGGAGCTAACTTTTTAGGAGCAGTCTTAATAAATGAACAACAATCAGCATCAAAAGTAGCTACAGTTTTTGTTGATGACAATAAAAAATACATAACTACACCTCTAAAAGAAAAAATAGAAAATAAAGAAGAGTACTTATCATCAAAAATAGAATTAATAAATTATGAAGTTCTATAATAAAAAAAGCTTAATAAATTAAACTTTTTTAAAAAATCATCGTTTTTAAAATTTTCTGAGTATTAGCAAAATTTTTCTTAGCAATTTTATTTAGTACATCTTTACCATATTTTTCAACTAATT
>CAZEAD010000092.1:0-3617 GCA_964510115.1 uncultured Mycoplasma sp. | reverse complement strand
CTTTAGTCATATTGAATATGGCTTTAACATTTAAATCCATGATTTTACTAAAATCTTCTGATGTTGTTTCTTCTATTTTTTTGTTTGCTGATATTCCAGCATTATTTACTAAAATATCAATATGTCCAAATTTTTCTTTTATTGCATTGATTGTTTTTTCTACTTCGTTGTAGTCATTTAGATTTGGACAATACCCTGTTACTTCAATATTTTCTTTTTTTAAGTCTTCTATTGCTTGTTCAACTGTTTCTTTTTTTGAACCAAAAAGAATTACTTCGGCTTTATTTTCTTTGAATACTTTTACTGTTTCTAATCCTATTCCTCTAGTTCCTCCAGTTATAATTGCTACTTTATTTTCTAACATTTTTTTCTCCTTTTCATTTTATATTTAAAATTATGTATTCTTTTTTTCTATATTCTTTAAATACTATTTTAGTATAGTTTATTAGACTATATTTTTCAATATTATTATTGTTAAGTTTTTATAATTTTTACTTTGAATTTTATTTTTTAATTTAGTCTTTTTTTAGTTTAAATAGACTTTTATCTACTCCACAAACTGGGCATTTGAAATCTTCTGGTATAGTTTCTCCATAATAGATATAACCACATATTGTACAAATCCAGGCAGTTTTTCCTTTTTCAGTGGTAACTTTAAGTAGTTCTTCTTTATTTTCTTGATAATAGGCATAAGTCATTGGTTCTGAGTCTTCATAGACATCTGCTTCAATTAACTTTCCTATAAATAATGTGTGAGTATCGTTATCAATTGAATCTACTATTTCACAAATCATATATCCTAAGGAATCTGAAATTACTGGAAGTTCTTCGACATTAGTAGTTTTGGTATTAGCAAATTTATCAATATCTCGTGATGATTTTAAACCAAACGTATTAATTATATCTCCTTGTACATCTTTTCCTAACACTGATATTGCAAATTTGGTGTTATTTTTTAATAATTCGTTGGTATAATTCTTTTTCATTACAGCTACTGCTATTAAGGGATTATCTCCAGCACTTATTTGAGATACTGCATCTACTACGCATCCTCCATTATTTGTCGTCAAGACATATACCCCTTGGGAAATTTTTCTGGTTATTTTTTTATTTTTCATATTTACTCCTTATATTTCTTTACATACATCAATCCATTTTATAAACTTTGAAGTTGTTTCTAATTCGTTTAAATTTAGTTTCACAGCACTGTTGGAACTTCCTCCTGCTGGGTAAATTATATCATGATTTTTTAATGATATATCTAAATAAACTTTAACATTATCATTTATTCCAAATGGACAAACTCCCCCAGCTGCATGTCCAATTGTAGATTCAACCTCTTCAAATGGAATCATTTTTGCTTTAGTATTAAACTCACTTTTATATTTACTATTATCTATTTTAGAATTACCTGCTATAACAATTAATATTGGTTTATCGTTAATTAAAAATGATAATGTTTTTGCTATTTCTTCTTCATTACAGCCTATAGCTAAAGCTGCTTCTTTTACTGTCGCGGATGAATCTGCAAATTCCATTATTCGGTCTTCTAGATTATATTTTTTTAAATATTCTTTTACTTTGATTATCGACATAATTTCTCCTTTATTTTTTAGTTTTATATTTTATGCTATTTTAATATTAGATACTATGTTTTTATTATAATATTAAACAATTTTTTGTTTGAATTTTGATGCAAAATTGTTAACTAATATAAATATCACTGAAAATATAATTATGACTATTATATTTATAAATATTGGTGTTAACGTTGTTAGGTTAATTGTTTCTATTGTTTTTAATAAATCATTGGAATTGATATACCAATATGCTGGAAAGATGTGTGCCATATTTAAAACTGATTGGGGTAACCACTCTGTTGGTACGAATGCTCCACATAGAAAAGCTGAACCTAAAGCCACTACGTTCACTATTCCACTTATAGCATCTTTATTGTTTATTAATGTACTTATTAGTAAAGCTATGGTTAAAGAACAAAATGTAAAGAAAAAAGAATTTATAGCATAAATTAGTCCTCGTATGGAAATCAATGGTTTTCCTAACATAATTAAACCTAAAATCATAAATAATATCCAGACAATTAGTGAATAAATAAAACTTGCCTTTAATAACTCTTGATTCACTTTTTTATAATTGATACTGCTGATGATAGTTCTTTTACGAATTGGTTTTTCTTTAAAACTCGTCATTACTAAGCAGATAATAAAAATTACAATTGCCATGATGCTGTAGCTAGCAAAATTAAAATAGTTGGTCATGTTTGAAGTAGTTGTTGTATCTAATTTAGAAGTTATTTCAACATTTGTTTGTTTGTTAAGATTATTGTTTATTTGCTTAATTAATTCAGCTTCATTTTTTGTATTATTAAGATAGATATTTTGAATTCTAATATATTTTGACAATATCATTTCTGCTAAACTTGCTTGATAATCTTTAGTAGATTTAATGTTAATAGTAGGATTTTGTCCATTTAAAAGATCTTTTTGATAATTTTTCGGAATGTAAATGACATAATTTACATCTCGGTAAAATATGGCATCATTAATAGCTTCTTCATTATTTTTTATATTTATTATATTACTACTGTTTTCTAGATATTTAATTAAATTTTTTGTTAAAGGACTATCTACATCTTGATTGACAATGAAAATATCTGGTTTACTATCAACAAAATTCATATTTGTATCACTGGTTGTCATATTAATTCCTCCAAAAATAATGAGGAGCATTGTGTATAATATTACTGTACCTTTATATTTTTTTACTATTTTCCAAAATGTTTTAAATATTATCATATTTTTGCCTCCTTAATCCTAAGTAAGATATCAAAATTAAGATTGCAGAGAATATGAGTAAACTTACTATATTGAATAAGTATCTATCTATAGTGTTGTAATAGTACAACGCGTAGAACCCATCTGTTATCATGCTTGCAGGGTTGATGATGTTTAATATTGGAATATTTTTATCAATTATGTATTTCATAGTAATTCCCATCATTCCTGATAAAAAACATCCTGCCATGGTTATAGCTATTAGAATGCCTATTTTTGCATTTTCATTTGTTTTAAACATGGTAGATACAAATATTCCTAGTGCTAACCCTGCTAAGGAACCGCATAAAGATAGTAAAATTATTAATTTTAAGTTATTTCCATAATCAACTTTTAAAATAAATATTGTAAATACAAATAATAATGCTAATCCTAATAATTGAACAAGATAGCTTGCTAGTAAACTTCCTAATATTGTTTTTTCTTTTCCTACTGGAGATATAGCTGTTCTTTTACCAACTTTATCCATGTTAGGAATTTTTTTATTTACAATATACATTGATAAGGTTCCTCCATATAGGCAGGCCATAGCTATAAGAGTATAGTATTCTATCATTGTATAACTCAAGTTTTTGTTTGAAATATCTTTTAGTTTTACTGTATTTTCTTTTGTTAAGTTAGAAACATTCTGATATATTTTTTCATAATCTATTTTGTAATGACCAGCTTGTAATTGATTTTTTATTTCTTTAGTGGTCATATCTTTTAATATTTCTTTATTAGTTATTACTTCATCTACAACATATCTGAATATTGTTTCAT
>CAZEAD010000091.1:0-3625 GCA_964510115.1 uncultured Mycoplasma sp. | reverse complement strand
GAATTGGAAAATTTGAAGATTAAACAAGATTCTTTAAAGACTGAAGTTGAAAAATTGGAACAAGAACTTAAAGTAGGTTTAGATAGTTATAAAGATTTACAATCTTCTGTGATTAATTTAGAAAAAGAAAAAATTTTATTACAAGAAGATATTAGTAGTAAAAATGATAGTCTGGTTGTTACTAAAGAAAATTATGATAGTGTTTGTCGTGAACTTGAACAATTGAAAGGTTTATCGGAAAATAATTTTGCTTTAGAAGAAGAAAAAATTATGAAACATTATTATGAAGTTTTACATGATAAAGAGGAAAAAGCTAAAGAAATTCAAATTTTACAAGATAATAAAGAAAAGCTTACTTTGTCTTTGGAAGAGTTGGAAGCTAATTTTAGATGTTCTAATTCAACAATTAGAGAACTTGAAAATAATTTAAAAAATTATGAGGTTTCTAATGCAAAGATGAGTACTAAAATAGATAGTTTGTTAGAAAGTTTAAGTAATGATTATCAAATTACTTATGAAAGAGCTCGTGCTAATTATGTTTTGGAACTTGATTATGATGTGGCATGTAAAGAGGTTTTAAGTTTAAAGGGTGAACTTAAAAAAATTGGAATAGTTAACGTAGCAGCGATCGAGGAATATGAAAGAGTTTCAGAACGTTATGATTTTTTAACTAATCAAAGTAATGATTTAAGAGAAGCAATAAAAACTTTATTACAGATTATTGAAGAGCTTGATAAAGTTATGAAATCAGAGTTTATAAAAACATTCAAGGAGATTGAAGTGGAATTTCAACATGTTTTCCAAGCTTTATTTAATGGAGGGCATGCTAGTTTAAAACTTACTGATGAGGATGATATTTTAAATACAGGAATTGATATTGTGGTTACTCCTCCAGGTAAAAAGGTGTCTACGATATCTTTATTATCAGGTGGAGAGAAAACTTTGACTGCAATTTCATTATTGTTTGCAATTTTGAATATTAAAAAAATACCTTTTTGTATTTTTGATGAGGTTGAAGCAGCACTTGATGAGGCTAATGTTGCTAGAGTTGGAGAGTATTTAGCTAGATATGTTGGGAAAACGCAACTTATAATTATTACTCATAAGAAGAAAACAATGGAATATGCTAATACTTTATATGGTATTACAATGCAAGAATCTGGTGTTTCTAAACTAGTTAGTGTTAAGCTAATTGAAAGTTAGTTTTAGTGCATTATTGATTTAATGCATTTTTTCTTTACATTTTTAAATTTTTGTGTTATAATAAGCACAATTAATGGGGTGGTTTTGTGAAGAAAGAAATTAGATTTAGATTAGTTAGAATCTTTATAGTTTATTTATTCTTATTAATGGCAACTATTTTATGGCGTGGACAGACTGTTATTTATGCTAACGCTATGGAATTTAGAGATAATTTTAGTCAGACTGTTTATTTTAATGAGTTATCTGATGGTATTCAATTACATAATGTGTTTCCTATTAGTGATAGTTTGGGAGTTGAATATGAAGGTTATAAATTTCAAATTGTTAATGTAGGAGAAAAACCTGTTAAAGTAATTGTTTATTTGGAAGATGTTTTGGATGATAGTTATCCAAAATTGGAATATCATTTTTTAAGATGTAAGGTTACGAAAAATGGGGAAGATTTTGGAGAAATTAAAAATTTGCCTGATGTTGGATTTTTGTTTTCGGATACAGTAGAGAAAGAAAATACTTATGAAGTTAAGTTTTGGTTAGATGAAAATGCTGGAGCTGAAGCGATGGGTAAATTTTTTCAAGTAAAATTAGGACTAAAGTAGTGCTAATTTTTTTTTTTTATTTTATAATAATTTTTAGGTGATTATATGCAGAGTTTAAAAGAATATGTTAAGGATTCAAATAAAGCTAATTTATTAAAGGAATTTAATTTGGCAAAATCTAATACTGTTTTTTCAACATTGGTAGATACTTTGCCTTTGGAAGATGATATTCTTTGTAAATATACTTCTTTATTAAACGATGCTGCAATTGAATGTGATAATTGTTGTCATTGTAAAAGTTTAGATCATTGTAAAAATAGTTTAAAAGGATATAGATATGTTCCTTTAAAAAATGATAATAGTTTGAGTTTTGGATATGAGCCTTGTAAATTTATGAAAGATGTTTTAGATGATAGTGATTATCAGAAAAATGTTAAACTTTTTCATTTATCTAGAGGTCTTAAAAACGCTAGAATGAAAGATATTTATACTGATGATAAAAGCAGAGTAGAAATAATTAAGTTGTTAGTTAATTATTGTAATGATTATTTGAATGATAAGAAGAATAAGGGTATTTATTTATATGGGAATTTTGGATGTGGTAAAACTTATTTGATAGCTGCTTTGTTTAATGAATTAGCTAAGAATGGTGTTTCTTGTGCGATGATTCATTTTCCAGAGTTTTTAAGAGTTTTGAAATCATCTTTTTCTAATCCTGAATCTGATTATGAGACTAATTTTTCTTATGTTAAAGGTGTTTCTTTGTTACTTATTGATGATATAGGAGCAGAAAATTTGACTTCTTGGGGAAGAGATGAGGTTTTAGGAACTATTTTGCAATATAGAATGGAAAATAATTTGGCTACTTTTTTTACTTCAAATATGTCGCTGGAGGAATTAGAAAATCATCTTAGTGATACAGGAAATAAAATAGATAAGTTGAAAGCTAGAAGACTTATTGAAAGAATAAAGTATTTAACAGATGAAAAAAAATTAGTTGGTGTTAGTAGGAGAAATTAACATGGAACAGGAAAAGTGTAAAATTAAAAGTTTTTTAAAAGATACTACAGGTAAGAATGGTGTTAAGTTCAAAACTAATAATGATTATATTTTTGCTTATTTTAGAGTTTTAGAAACCGCTATTGATATGGTTCATCTTTCTTTTTTTGATTATTATGAATTTATATTTGAAATATTAGATTCATTGGATATTAGAATAGAATTAGATAATGAAGAAAATTCTAGAAATATTTTGAAAAAAATTAGAATGTTAAAGGATATGGCTATTGCTAGAATTAGAAAAATGAAAAATGTTTGGGAAGATAATGATAAAAGAATTGATTTTCTAAAACAAATTATTAATAGATTAGAGCAGATAGAGGTTTCATATGTTTTTTCTGATTCTAGTGATATTCTTAAAGTTAAAAGTGATTTGGTTACTTATATATTATTTGAAAAAAGAAGTTTGTCACATAGTAGAGAACTTATAATTAGTTATCCATATATGATTAATGATGTATTATGTAGTGAAGGTATTTTTAAAAAACTTATTTTAAATTATATTGATAGTTTGTTAGCATATGCTAGTGATAAAAATATTTCAGATAAAAATGATTTACTTTATTATGATTATTTAATTTATGATGTTGTTAGTAATGAGAAAATAACTGTTAATGATGTTGATTTGGCTTTTGCTTTAAAAAAGATAAAGTCTTGTTTTAATGTTTTGGAAAGTAAATCTAATAAAGAAAAAGAAAGAGTTAGTTTTTGGTTAAATCATTTATATGAAATGTGTACAAATAAGGATTATAAAGCTGATATTATAACGCTTAATCATATGTTTGGAATTAGAAATTATTTTAAAAAAGCTATATTAGATGAAGCTA
>CAZEAD010000090.1:0-3653 GCA_964510115.1 uncultured Mycoplasma sp. | reverse complement strand
TTAGAGGGATATACTAAAAGTGAAGAGTTTTCAGTAGGAAGATATACAATGTCAGCACTTGGTACAACAGGAGTCTATAGTAAAAGCGGAGTTACACCACTTGTTTACACAACTATAGCAGATTTTAGAAACTATGCCAGAAACTTAGGAACAGGATTCGGACAAATGGATTGGCATTATTTTATCTTACAAATGTTATATCTAGTAGAATATGCTGATTATGATAGCCAAGCAAAATTAGGACCGGGTAATACTAATAATACAGTAGCTATAACTAGTGGAGGCTGCGACTATCTTGGAATGAAATCAGGAATTGTAGATAGTAGTGGGAAAACATCAATAATATACCGAGGAATAGAAGACATATATGGTAATGTATGGCAATATGTAGATGGAATAAATGTTAGAAATAATCAAGCCTATATTTGTTATGATCAAAATCAATATGCTTCAGATAAATTTGATGGATGCTACAAAGCAATAGGCTATGTAAATGCTTCAGAGAATGGATATGTTAGTAAACTAGGGTATGATGCTTCTAATTCAATGGTTGCGTTACCAATTGAGACGAGTGGCAGTGGTAATTTAGTGAGTGACCATTATTGGCGAGATAATGATGATAGAATAGCTGATGTCGGCGGTGCTTGGCTTGATAATACCTATGTTGGCTTGTGGTGTTGGAGCACCAGTGCTGTGTCTTCGAACAGGGATATCTACTACGGTGCCCGACTTCTTAAAATCAGCTAGATAGGGGTTTGGGGATGGTTAGCTTCAAAATGAATTAGTCGAAGTAAATTATCAAAAAACTTCAAGATAAGCAATTAAAAAATTTTAAAAAAAGCAATATGCTAAAAAAAATTATAAATATTGTAAATAAAAATAAAGTATGTTATTATAATTATATAAAGGAGCGAAAAAAATGAAAAAAATATTAAAATTAAGTGTAGTAATGCTATTAGCATTAGTATTAGTAGGATGTGGAGCTAAAGAAGATAAGGTTTTAAAATGCACTTTAAAACAAAATGATGTAGTTAATGGATACAGTGCAGAATCAATTTATGAAATAACAACTGATGGTAAAATTGTTAAAAATGTTGTATCTACTGAAATCGTAACTAGTAGTGATGAAAGCATTTTAAAAACATTCGAAACTACATTAAAAAACTCATATGGTAAAATGAATGAAACATATGGTGGATATGATAATAATATCAAAATAGAAAATGGCAAATTAACATCTGTTACTAAAATTGACTACACAAAACTTGATATTAAAAAATTAGTTGAAGATCAACCAACAATGAAAAATGCTACAAATAGTTCTAATCAATTAACATTAGAAGGAATTCAAGCAATTTATAAAGCTTTAGGAGCAACATGCGAATAAAAAATACTGGTTTTTCCAGTATTTTTTAATTTTCAATTTTTTCAAAAATAACATCTGATTTAGCAAGTTGTTTTAAACGTTTATACTTATTCTTTTGCTCTGAGTTAACAAAACAAATGTCATAAATAACTTCCCAAATAAAAACCCAACTTGCAATAGAAATAACTTCTGACAAAACAATATTATATAATCTAGCAAAATAATTTAAAGCAATAAAAGCAATCCCAATTAAAAACAAAATAAATTGTTTTAAACGTTCAGAGTTTAAATTCAAATTAAAATCTTTTATATCAGAATAAAAACTATTAATTAGAATTTTCTTTAGCATACTCATTTCTTCGATACTTAACTCAAAACTATGCTTAATAACTAACTCAAAACTAGATTTAAATGGTTTACCAATAGTTTCACCAACAATATAATCAGCAAGAGAAGGAGACAATTTAGTATTATTATATTTACTAAAAAAATCATCTTTGTCATCTAAATTAATAATAATTTTAAACTTATTCATATCAAACCTCTTTATTAAAATAATCATATCATACTTTATAAACTAGAACAATATAATAAAATATCAGAAAATGTTTGACAAATAAGGTATAAATATGTATAATCATACTTGTAAAAAAGGAAAGAGATGTCTATATCCACCTGATTGCCAGTAGCAATAGGTCAAAAGCCAAGTAAATAAATTAATTTTTGGTGTGTTAGGATAGGGTACATTTCGTACTCTTTTTATATTTTATGGAGGTGTTTCATATAGCAAATAATAATAACGATTTGTTATGCAATGAACAAATTAAAGTAAGTCATGTTTTAGTAATAGGCCCAAATGGCGAACAAATGGGAGTAAAAAAAATTGAAGATGCCAGAACTATTGCATCCTATGCTGGATTAGATTTAGTACTTATGAATGGCAATGCTAATCCTGCTGTATGCAAAATAATTGATTACAATAAGTTCAAATATGAAAAAGCTAAAAAACAAAAAGAAGCTAGAAAAAAACAACAAGCTAGTATTGTTGAACTTAAAGAGTATCGTTTGTCACCAGTAATAGATATTGGAGACTTTGAAACAAAAGTAAGAAATGCATCTAAATACCTTGAAAAAGGCCATAAAGTAAAACTAAGTATTCGTTTTAAAGGAAGACAGCTTTCGCATCCTGAAATAGGAGAAGAAGTAATGAATCGTTTTGCTACCAAAGTAGAACAATTCGCTGAAATAGAACAAAAAGCCAAACTAGATGGCAAAAACATGACTATGTTGCTTGCACCAAAGAAAGAAAAATAGGAGGAATGATTTTATGTCAAAAGTAAAGAAAGTCAAAACAAAGACTCATAAAGGAACAAAAAAAGTATTAAATATTAGACAAAGTGGTTCAATCACAAAATCACATGGTGGAGTAAATCACCAAACTGGAAAAGATTCAGCAAGAGTAACTAGAAGAAAAGCTGAAAAAACACAAATCAGCAAATCAGATTTAAAGAGATTGAAAAACGTATTATAAGGAGGAGTAAGAAATGGCAAGAGTAAAAAATAGCGTTGTAACACGTGCAAGAAGAAAAAAAGTATTAAAAAAAGCCGAAGGTTACTTTGGAAGTAAACATAGATTATATAAAACAGCTCAAGAACAAGTAATGCATTCAGAAAAGTATGCTTATCGTGATAGAAAACAAAAGAAAAGAGAATTTAGAAAATTATGGATAACAAGAATTAATGCAGAATGTCGTGTAAATGACATTAGTTATTCAAAATTCATTAATGGTTTATCACAAGCTGGAATTGAAATAAACAGAAAAATGTTATCAGAATTAGCAATTAGTGATAAAAAAGCTTTTGCAAATTTAGTACAAATAGCAAAAGGAGAAAAGAAAGTTTCAAATAAACCAGTTCAAAAAGAAACAAAAGAAGTAAAAGAAGTAAAAAATACTAAAGTTGAAAAAGCAGAAAAAGCTGCAAATTCAGCAACAGATTTAAACAAAATGACAGTAGCAGAGCTAAAAGAATTAGCAAAATCAAAAAATATTGAAGGATACACTTCAATGAAAAAAGCAGATCTAATTTCTGCATTAAAATAATAAACATACAAAAGAATTTTAATATCTAGTGCCAAACAATACTTGGTGATATTATTTAGAATTTTGTAGAAGATAAAACGAAAGAGAGGAAAATTAATATGTCAGTAATATCAATGAATTATTTATTAGAATAAGGAGTTCATTTTGGACATCAAAAAAGAAGATGGAATCCAAAAATGGCCGAA
>CAZEAD010000089.1:0-3672 GCA_964510115.1 uncultured Mycoplasma sp. | reverse complement strand
CAAAAAAATGTTGGAAGTGTTAGAAAGTGTAGGATTAGGATACATAAAATTAGGACAACCAGCTCCAACCCTATCAGGAGGAGAAGCATCACGAGTTAAACTGGCCAAAGAACTACAAAAAAAGCCAACAGGAAAATGCGTTTTCATTATGGACGAACCAACAACAGGACTTCATTCATACGATATTAAGAAGTTGCTTGCAATCATTGAAAAAATAGTAGATAATAAAGATAGTGTCATAGTCATTGAACATAACCTTGATATGATAAAAGTTGCAGACTATATAATAGATTTAGGGCCTGAAGGTGGAGAAAGGGGAGGAACAGTAGTTGCTTGTGGAACACCAGAAGAAATCGCCGAAGTAGAAGAAAGTTACACTGGACAATTCCTAAAAAAAATGTTGTAGGAGAATAAAATGATAAAAAGACTTATATTCGATATAGACAATACCCTTATAATTTGGAAAAAAGAATATATTTCTGCTCTTGAAAAAGCTATGAAAACATATAATGTAAATGTTGATAGCAAAATAATCGATAAAATAATTGATGATCAAGAAATAAAATACAATACTCTAAGTAAAGAACAACTTTTAAATGATATCAATAATAATTGTCATCTTAATTTAAATATGAACTTTATTGATAATATTTTAGAAGAACAAAAAAAATTAGCATATCCCGATCAAGAAGTCATTAAAACATTAGAATATTTATCAAATAAATATGAATTAGTGGCTTTAACCAATTACTTTACTGAAGTTCAAACTGCTAGATTAGAAAAAGCTCACATATTAAAATACTTTAAAGAAGTATATGGTGGAGACAAAATTTTATTAAAGCCCAGAAAAGAAGCTTTTGCTACTGCAATATCAAGTTATCGAAAAGAAGAATGTATTATGATTGGAGACTCACTTATAACAGATATCGAAGGAGCGATTAATTTTGGCATTAAAGCTATTGCTTGTGATTATCAACACCAGTTTCCAGAAAAAACTCAATACCAAAAAATTAAAAAAATAAGTGATTTACAAGAATTATTATAGGAGGGAAATATGAATCCAATTGCTATAGACTTAGGAATTATTAAAATTCATTGGTATTCAATTACCATGTTGCTAGGAATATTATCAGGATCGTATATCTTTTTTAAAGAAGCAAAAAGACAAAAAATAAATGAAGAGTTTATCAGTAATCTACTATTTTATGGCATAATTATTGGAATAATTGGAGCACGAATATATTATGTTTTATTTAATCTAAGTTATTATCTAGCGCATCCTTTAGAAATAATTCAAATCTGGAATGGTGGTTTAGCAATTCATGGAGCCATAATAGCAGGAGGAATTTGGTTCATATATTATTCTAAAAAAAACAATATCAATCCATTAAAAATATTAGATATTGCAGCACCAGCTTTAATCTTAGGACAAGCAATTGGAAGATGGGGGAATTTCTTTAATGGCGAAGCCCATGGAGTAATTACTACCAAAGAAGCATTAGTAAATGGGTTCATACCCAATTTTGTAATTGAAGGAATGAATATTGGAGGTACATACTATGTTCCAACCTTCTATTACGAATTTCTTTGGAATATCTTAGGTTTTATCATACTTATAATAATAAGAAAAAAGATAAAATTAAAAACAGGAGCTTTAACAGGAATCTATTTCATGTGGTATTCTTTTGCTAGATTCTTCATTGAAGGAATGCGTACAGATAGTCTTATGTTAGGAAGTCTTAGAATAGCCCAATTAATATCAGTACTTTTAATGTTAACAGGAGCATATTTAGTATTTAGGAAACCAAAAGACACTAGAGTAAATAGACTATTAGCAAAGGAGGAAAAAAATGAAAATAGATTATGATGTAATAATAGTAGGAGCAGGACCAGCAGGCATAACAGCTGCTATCTACTTACAAAGAGCTAAAATAAACTGCCTTGTTATAGAAAAATCAGCCCCAGGTGGAGCTATGAACAAAACATCAATAGTTGAAAACTATCCTGGAGTAGAACCTATGTCAGGGCCAGATTTAGCAATGAGATTCTATAAGCAATTAACAGACTTTAATATTCCTTATGAATATGGTGAAGTTATAGAAATAGTTGATAAAAAAGATTATAAAATAGTTAAAACAACTGACAAAGAATTAACTACCAAAGCTGTCATCTTAGCAGTGGGCAAAGAACCAAAAAACTTAGAAAAAGAAAACAGCGATCGACTAGTAGGAAAAGGAATAAGTTTTTGTTCACTTTGTGATGGCAATTTGTACAAAAATGAAGATGTTGCCATAGTAGGAGGAGGGAACACTGCCTTAGAAGAAGCATTATACCTTTCAACTATTTGCAAAAAAGTATCTATAATTAATCGCAGTGATAAATTGCGTGGCGATGAAATTCTAGTTAAACGTATTGAAGATACCAAAAATATTGAGATAGAATACAACTCTGAAGTAAAAGCATTTAATAGTAAAAGTGATATCCTTGAATCAATAACACTAAAAACAGACGCCCGAGATAAGGACTTAAAAGTCAAAGCCTGCTTTATTTTCATTGGCTATGAACCAGCAACGAAATTCCTAAAAACACTTGATATTTTAGACAAAAAGGGGTATATTATAAAGCGTGAAGGAAAAAGAACACCTATTGAAGGAATATATGCCGCAGGAGATGCAATAGAAAAAGATGCTTACCAAATAGTTTTGGCAGCATCAGATGGTGCCGAAGCAGCAATTTCATGCATCAAAGATCTAAAAATCAAGGGGTGAAAATATGAAATTAAATAATAAAGGTTGGGGACTTTTACCATTTTTAACATATATAGCTATATTTATGTTAATAATATTCATAACAGCAGGAAGAATCGCCAATTTCTAAAAAGTAAAGACAAAGAGGAGTATATTTAAAACTTACAAAAGAGAGTTCATGATTGGTGAAAATGAATTAAGATTTAAATAGAAGGTAGCTTTGGAACTGATAATCAGAACTAAAAGTAAGATTATCCGCAGATAATGCGTTATAAATAAGAGAAAAAAATAAGGTGGTACCGCGACTAATTCGCCCTTTGGTATCACTTTTTATTATGAAAAAAGAAAAGAGGTAAAAAAATGTTAGACAAAAAATATAATTTCCAAGAAAAAGAAGCAAAGTGGTTGAATTATTGGCAAGAAAACAAAATATACGAATTTAAAAAAGATGCTAAAGAAGTATTTTCAATTGATACTCCACCCCCAACAGTAAATGGTAAAATTCATATTGGACATATTTTTTCTTATTCCCAAACAGAAATGATTGCCAGATACAAAAGACTAAGGGGATACAATATCTTCTATCCTTTTGGATTCGATGATAATGGATTACCTAGCGAACGATTAGTAGAAAAAGAACAAGGAAAAAAAGCTCACGAAATAGGAAGAGAAGAGTTTTCTAAATTATGTTATCAAACAACAGATAAATATGAAGCAGAATTCCAAGAATTATTTAGTAAGATTGGTGTTAGTACAGATTGGAATATAGCGTATAAAACAGTAAGCCCTTCTACAATAAAGATAAGTCAAGCATCTTTTTTAGATTTAATAGAAAAAGGAGTTTATAAGTGTTGCTTCATAGTAGACTTTCCAATGTATGAATTATCTGACGAAGGAACCATCGACTTTAATCATAATCCATTTT
>CAZEAD010000088.1:0-3696 GCA_964510115.1 uncultured Mycoplasma sp. | reverse complement strand
ACTTCGAAGTTGAAGAAGAAAACAAAGATAAAATTGAAAAAAGAAAAACAGTTGAGTTAAAACCAATGGATGAAGAAGAAGCAATTCTTCAAATGGAATTGCTAAACCATGATTTCTATGTTTTTAAAAATACAGAAACAGAAAAACTGGCAATTATTTATCGTCGTAAAAATAAAGGCTATGGCTTAATTGAAGAAGAATAAAAACAAATACTTGTTAACATTTCTGTTAATAAGTATTTTTTAATTAAAAAAGAGGTTTAAAATAAATACAAAAACATACTTTGCAAGGTTTGAGTTATGAGGAAGTAATAACCTCATCCATCAAAGGATTAAATCAAGCTAAACAAGAAGTCCCAATTGAAGGTAGTTTGATTTTGTGTTGCATGCGTGATTTTTCCAAAGAAGAAAATATCGAAACAAGGAAGAAAAATATATGAATGAAGAAAAATACATGGAAATATTAGGAAGAAGATTTAAATATTGTATTCAAGATAACAAATTAATTTCCTTAGAATTATTAAAAAGTCAGTTTCCAAAATCAAATCCATGTTTACAACAAACTAAGTTAGAAAAAAAATTAAAACAAGAATTAACAGAATATTTTGAACAGAAAAGAAAAACATTTACGATTCCTATAAAATTAATAGGAACACCATTTCAAAAAAGAGTTTGGCAGGAACTACTAAATATTCCATATGGAACAACAGTATCTTATCAAGAAATAGCAACAAGAATAGGTAATCCCAAAGCTAGTAGAGCAGTAGGACAAGCAAACAACAAAAATCCTATTATAATAATTGTTCCATGTCATAGAGTAATTGGTAAAAATGGCAAATTAATAGGATATGCCGAAGGATTAGACATTAAAGAAGAATTACTTACTTTAGAACAACTAAATAGTTAACAAAAAACTAAATATATGAAATAAAATTTAAAAAAATAAGTAAACAAAATTAATAGACAAAACACCTAAAATATCATATAATATCTCAAAAAAAGAGGTATGTATGGGAAACATCACTCAAGATGAAAAAGAAATCATCAGAATTAAAGAATTATTAAAAAATATGCAAATCAATTTGTTAAATCGCCAAGAGTATACAGAACTACAAAAATTATTACTTCGAAGAAGAGAATTTTTTTGTACTTCTTATCCCCTTGTTAAAACAAATATTCCTGAAGATAAAATCATGTTTATTGCTGATTCTCATTCAGGAAATATCATGATGGAAAACTTAAAACTTGTAGATATTGCCTATAATAAAGCTTTACAACAAGGTATAAAAAAAGTAATTCATGCCGGAGATCTTACCGAAGCTTGTCCAGTCGAACGAAATAAAACATTTGAAACAGTTCTAAAAGAATTAACCACTGCCATTTCTCATATGCCAAGTGAAATAACAACAGATCTTTTATTAGGCAATCATGATTACTCTGCTATACGAAATCATCCTGGTATAATACCTTACTACTTTAGTACACCGAAACTATATGTTTTAGGTTTGCAACAAGTGCTTATAAATTGGGGAGAAACAACCAACATTCTTGTAAGCCATCCCATTTCTCAATTAAAAATGGGTGAAGATGGTTACTCCAAAGCAGATATTGTTTTGGAAGGACATCATCATTACTATAATTTCTACGAAGAATACCGCCAAATAAATATACCATCTACATCAAAAGAAACATTACATAAGCTCGATTCAACGATATACAATAAATATAATCAAAAATATTGTTACTTATTTGTTATAGCGTCCAAACAAGACGAAAATATAAATCTTTTTGAAGTTTACTCAATCAATAGAGATAACCTTAATGATATATGCTTATCAGACACTATAGAATTAAATACAAAAACAAAACAATTAAGACTGTATAAATAGTCATAACAAAAGTAAAAAAGCGAATAGCCAAACTTTACTACTAAGCAATAATAAAATTTGTGAATTTTTTTCTACATTTGATAATCCATTAGTAATAATATAATAAGCACAGAAAGCAAGAGGTAATGGATGAACGAAATTAAAGAATACAATGAAACAATATTTGAAAGTATTAAACATATTGATGAATATGGTAATGAGTATTGGCTAGCTAGAGAATTAATGAAAGCACTTGAATACTCAAAATGGAATAATTTTTCTGGTGTAATAGAAAAGGCAAAATCAGCTTGTGAATTAAGTAAAAAAATAGTTGATGAACATTTTACCGACGTCGGCAAGTTGTCAAAAAGAAATAATAATGCAATAGTAAAAATCGAAGATTTTAGACTTTCCAGATATGCTTGTTACTTAATTGTACAAAACTCTGATCCTAGAAAAGAAGTTGTTGCTCTAGGACAGACCTATTTTGCAATTCAGACCAGAAAACAAGAATTAACTGAAAAAGAATATTCAAAATTAACTGAAGATGAAAAAAGATTTTATCAAAGAAGTTTAACCAAAAAAGGCAATTATTCTTTAAATCAAGCAGCCAAACAAGCAGGCGTTAAAAACTTTGATCAGTTTCATAATGCTGGTTATAAAGGATTATATAATGGTGAAACTGCTGATGATATTGCTAAACGAAAAGGTTTAAGATACAGAGAAGATATTTTAGACAATATGGGTAGTGAAGAGTTAGCAGCTAACCTTTTTCGTATTACCCAAACTGAATCCAAACTAAAAAGAGATAGTATTTCTAAAGAAAAAGAAGCAAATCAAACTCATTATAATATTGGTAAAAATATAAGAGAGGTAATCGGTAAAAATGGCGGAACAATGCCAGAAGATTTACCTACACCTAAAAAGTCGTTAAAAGAATTAGAAAAAGATGGTAAATCATTATATATAGAAAATAAGAATTAAAGCTGAAATTATGCTATAATAAATAATCGATAAGGGAGTAATTTTAATGGCAAATAAAAGCAAATGGATATATAATTACAATAGTTTAACTCCAAGCAATCAAAATAAAGTGATAGATGAGGTACTTGCAATTATTGCAAAACATCTTGGTATTTAAGAACAAGAAGAAAAAGAAACAATATGTGAACAAAAAGGTCATTCTTTTGATGAATGGCATCATAATCAATGGACTGTCCATACTAATACTGTTATCGATCATCAATTTATCTCTGACTTTCCTTTAAAAAAGGAAAATTGGGAAAGAAAATGTAGTGATGTGTTCTCGTAAAAAAAGTTAAGTAAGAACCACAAGAATTGATTGCGGCAATAGAAGAACAAAATAGAATTAAAGAATTAGAAGGCGAATTAAGACAATTGAAAAAACGCAATAAATACTAAGTTAGATGTAATTATAGTTGTCGGTTATATGTGGTCTTTTCACAACGCTAAAAACCATAACAATGCTTGTATCAACAATAATGTTAATATAACAGATCAATTTGTCTACACAGACAAATTGTTAAAACGTGCAAATAATGCTAAAGTAGTATAACAGATTATCAATTATCCAAATGTGCTTGTTATTTAATTGCTCGAAAAGAAGAACCTAAGAAAGAAAGGATAGCACTTGATCAAACATATTTTACCATACCGATGAAAAAACTAAATTAAAATCAAGTATATATAACAAAATTTCTCATTATATGATGACTGTAAAAAATTAATGGAGGAGTATGATAAATGCAAATAGAAAGCTTTGGCTTATCCCTGCGGATTGTTTGTGCAGCACCCTGCAACGCTTTTAA
>CAZEAD010000087.1:0-3849 GCA_964510115.1 uncultured Mycoplasma sp. | reverse complement strand
ATTAGGCGAATTGGATGCTAGTATCACACTAGCCAACCCCTTTTTATTCTTTTTACGGAGGCTGTTCTTCAGGGGGTCAGCCTCTTTTTTGTGTTTAAATTTATTTTTTAGACATATTAAAAGTATGCTATTTTATTTAGCATACTTTTATTTTTAATTATTATCTGTTTTTTGTTTAGTTAATTGATTATATCTATCGATAGCATTTTCTTTATTTACTTCTAGTTCTTTGCTATCTAAGCGATATCTATTTTCGTTTTTAAAGATTTCTTCATACTTATCAAAGTCTGCTTTGGAATCTATTTTGAATTCTTTTTTGTCTGGATTGTATCTGAACAATGGAAAGTATCCTGATTCAGTGGCTAATTTTTCTTCATTAAGGGCGTTTGACATACCTTTTTTAATACCATGGGCAATACAAGGAGCGTATGCTATTACTAAGGAAGGTCCTTTATGGTTATTAGCTTCTAGTAAAACATCTATGGTTTGTTTATAATTTGCTCCAAGACAAATTGTTGCAACATAGACATTAGGATATGTTAGGGCTATCTTTGCTAGGTCTTTTTTACTTGTTTTTTTACCAGATGATGCAAATTTAGCAATTGCTCCAATTCTGGTTGATTTTGATGCTTGTCCTCCTGTATTGGAATAGACTTCTGTATCTAAAACTAAGATATTTACATCTTCGTTGTTAGCTATTACATGGTCTATACCTCCGAATCCTATATCATAAGCCCAACCATCTCCTCCTACTAACCAAATGGATTTTTCTTGAATGTATTTTTTTAAAGGTTCTAGTTCTGGTAGCTCTTGGAAATTAAATTCGTTTAGAAATTTTTGTTTTGTTTCTTTTGTATTTACTGTTAGATATTCTTTTATTAGTTCTTGGTTTTTATTTGATTGGTTGTTTTTATTTTCAGTTAAAATTCTTTTTATTTTGGCTTGCATATAGTCTTCGGCAATACGCATTCCATAACCAAATTCTGCATTGTCTTCAAATAATGAGTTTGCCCATGGTACTTCATATGGTGTTGATGGGATGGATGAGGAGTAAATAGATGAACAACCGGTTGCATTAGCTATCATTAAATTATCTTTAAATAATTGTGTTAAAAGTTTTAAATATGGTGTTTCTCCACATCCAGCACAGGCGCCTGGAAAACTTAATTTTGGAGTTATAAATTGGCTTCCTTTAACATTGTTTGTTGGGAAAAATTTTTTATCTTTAATTGTTTTTAAATATTCATATTGTTCTAGTAGTTCTTCTTCATTTTCTTTTAAGTGTTGCATTGTGACTGCAAGGGTTGGACAAACACTTGCACATAGACCACATCCTGTACAATCAAGTGGTGATATTCCAATGGTGAAATATAGTTTTTGATTAGGAATTCTAGCATCTTTGGCATTCTTTTTAACACTTAATGGAGCTTTTTCTAATTCTTCTTCTGTTAAAAGATATGGTCTTATGACACTATGGGGGCACACAAAGGAACATAGATTACATGTTATACATTTTTCACTATTATAAAATGGTACGATGTTGCTAATTCCTCTTTTTTCAAGTTTAGATAATCCTGGTTCAAAGATACCATCTTCCCTATCTTTAAAACTACTTACTGGGATATCATTTCCTTTTCCATGTTCTAACATTGAAAAAATTGAATTGTTTATTGTTTCTTTAGAAAAAGTTGATTTTACATCGTTTAAATTTATTTGTTTTAAATTTTCAATTGCATCTTTAATAGCATTCAAATTAGAATCTACGATATCTTGTCCTTTATTTTGAAAGTTTTTAATTATGGCTTCTTTTACTAATTCTTCAGCTTTTGTTTCTTTGATTAAGCCAGTTATTTTTAATATTACCATTTCCATAATCATACTTATTTTATTTGGAATGTTGTTTTCTTTAGCTATTTTTGAAGCATTTATGATGTATAGTTTGATGTTTTTATCTTTTAGAGTTTGTAATGTTTCTTTTGGAATAATTTCATATAATTGAGTTGGTTCTTTTTCGGTATTTAGAAGGAATGTTCCATTTTCTTTAATATTTTCTAAAACATCATATTTTTTTAAGTAGGTATCTTTAGTACAGACCACTAATGAAGGGTTGGTAACATAGTATCTACTTTTTATTTCTTTATCGCTAAATCTTAGATGGGATTTTGTTACTCCTCCTGATTTTTTAGAGTCATATTCAAAGTATCCTTGAACAAATTTATTTGTTTCTTTTCCTACGATAGTAATAATGTTTTTAGAGGTTGTAACCATTCCATCTGACCCATAGCCATATATTAGGATTTCATCTTGATTTTTTTTGAAAATAGTTGTTGTTCTTGGTAAGCTTAGATTAGTAACATCATCTGTTATGCCTATGGTAAAGTTTTTAATTTTGTCTTCTTTTAGGTAATTATAAACTGCTTCGATATCGTTTAAATTGGTATCTTTACTAGAAAGTCCATATCTTCCTCCGACGACTTCTACTTGAATGTTTTGGCTTTTAATTAATTCAACAACATCTAAGTATAATGGTTCTCCAGTTGATCCTGGTTCTTTGGTACGATCTAAAACTGCTATTTTTTTTGTGGTTTTTGGTAAAACTTCAAGGAAGTATTTTTTAGAAAATGGTCTATAAAGATGAACTTCTATTAAACCTAGGTCTTCTTGTGAAAAATCAAGGTATTCTTTGATGGTATCACAAACAGAGCCCATAGCTACGATTATTTTGGTTGCATCTTTTGCTCCATAATAGTTGAATGGTTTATAGTTGGTATTATTGATAGTATTTATTTTTTTCATATAATCATTTACTATATCTGGTAATGCATCATAATATTTATTACGAG
Organism: uncultured Mycoplasma sp.; assembly: GCA_964510115.1. GTDB lineage: Bacteria > Bacillota_I > Bacilli_A > RF39 > UBA660 > UMGS1572. The sequence goes on along the minus strand of CAZEAD010000087.1, from coordinate 1,006 downwards.
ATTCTACTGCTTGAAAGTAAAGTTGATCTCCTTGATTAGTTCCTCTTGTTGTAGGGTTATTTATATCTAGCGATCTTTTTCGAAAGTTTTCTATATCTTTTGGATCTATTAATTCTTTTATTTTTTCAAAATTGGCTAAGGCTATTTTTTGATATTCATGACTTGTTCTAAAGCCATCAAAGAAATGAACAAATGGGATGCGTCCTTTTAGAGTACTAAGGTGCGCTACTGCGGTTAAATCCATTGCTTCTTTTACGTTAGTTGAGGATAGTATAGCAAATCCTGTTGGTCTTATTGCATATATATCACTATGATCTCCCATGATTGATAAGGCATGAGTTGCAATTGTACGTGATGCTACATTTATTACGCATGGCAACATTTCTCCTGCTATTTTGTACATATTAGGTATCATAAGTAAAAGGCCTTGGCTAGCAGTATAAGTGGTTGCTAGAATACCATTTTGTAATAAGCCATGAACTGTAGCAATTGCTCCAGCTTCGCTTTGCATTTCGATTACTTTTACTTGATCATTAAAAAAGTTTTTTTGGTTGTTTGATGAGGAAAAAACATCAATATTTTCAGCCATATTTGAGGCTGGTGTTATTGGATAAATTGCCGCTACTTCGGAGAATAGATAAGACATTGTCGCACATGCTTTATTGCCATCCATAATTTCATATTTCATTTATATCACCTTCTTAATTATATAACATTTTAAAGATAAAAATCAAAAAATGCTAGGTGTTAATTTTTTCTGGTGTTTATTTTAATATTTTATTATAATATTTAATGGTGATTTGATGTTTTTATATAGTGATTCTAATAAAAGATATCATACTTTAGATTATTATTATAAACATAAATATAATTTAAAAGTATGTAAGATTTGTTTTAATATAGGTTGTTCTTGTCCTAATATTGATGGCTCTAAAGGATATGGTGGCTGTATTTATTGTAAAAATGGTAGTGGAGATTTTGCGGGAAATCCTAATTTTTCTTTAAA
>CAZEAD010000086.1:0-3956 GCA_964510115.1 uncultured Mycoplasma sp. | reverse complement strand
ATTGCAGTGATAATAGGATAATAGCTAGAGAATATGAATTAGTGTGATATAATGTGTTAACTTGTGATATTTTTTTGGTAGAATTTAACTTAGTTTCGGAATATAATTTTTAAGATGGGGATATACTAAAAGTAGTTCATCATGGTTTTTATACTAGTACTTTTTTGTTTGTTTTTAGAGGATATTAAGTTAAGATTCTAAAATATATCATTATCTTAATAAAGATGTTTTTAAACAACTTGATAGTTTTTGATACCATATTATGTTACTAAAAAGATGGAAGTGTTAAATTTTCTTTTGATGATGGAACAATTTTATTTTTGTAACATAATATATTTTAGAACGCAAGGCAATTTGTTTGCGTTTATATAGATTAGGAAGTTTTGCTTCCTTTTTTATTTTGACATTTTTGATTTTTTATGTTATTTTTATTGGCAGGTGGTTTAGATGGAATTTGAAGTTGTTTGTAATAATTGCTATTTCGATGGAAAGCCATATTATTTATCAACAGAAGCTTATAATGAACTTGTTTTGTTTATTATTGATACTTTATCTTGGATAAGGAAAAAGAATAATTTAGGATATGAAGTTGATACTGCTATGGTGTATGCATTATTTTCAGCGATGATAGAAGTTAAGCATCCTAAGACTAAAAATGAAGTTATTATGGTGGTTTTGGATGTTATTAAGAAAATAGCTGTTGTTAATGGTGATTTTAATGAGCATTTTGAAGAGGTAATTTTTGAAAATGCTAAAAGAATATTTTAAATGGAGGATTTATGAAAAGAATAATTCAGTATTTGATTGGGGTTATATGTATTGTATTTGGAATAATGTTTATTGTTAAACCAGAACAATCTTTTACACAGTTAGTTTATTATTTTGGAGTTTGTGTTTTGATTGTAGGTATTTTTAAAACTATTGGAGCAATTATAAGTAAAAATTACTTTGCTGTTGGATATTCTGTTTTGGGAGGGGTTGTTACTTTTTTAATTGGGCTTGTTTTGATGATTAATGCTGAGGCAATGGTAAATAGTTTACCTTGGGTTATTGGTATTTCTCTTGTTATTTCTTCTTTAATACCCCTTATATTTATGTTTTCTACACATGCATTGTTTATTCATAAATATTTATTATGTAGATATATTGTTATGTTAATTTTAGGTATTTTAATTATGACTACTCCAATTGTGACATTTTTATTTTCTGGTATAGCATTTGGTATTATAGCTATTGTAGTTGGCATTTATCAGTTTGTTTCTTATGAAGATGATGAAGTTGTTTATCGAGTTAGAGTAAAATAATAGTAAAGTTTTTAAAAGAGGTTGAATAACTTCTTTTTTTTATGATAAGATTATTTTGGTGATTATAAATGGAATATAAATATACGTCGCATGACGAGGGTGAAACTATTGAATTAGCAGAAAATCTTGAATCTGAAAAATTTCCAAATATGGTTATTTGTTTAAATGGTGATTTGGGTAGTGGTAAAACTGTTTTTGCTAAAAGCTTTGCTTCTGCTTTAGGAATAGAAGAAGTTATTACTTCTCCAACTTTTAGTATTGTTAAAGAATATTATAGTGGGGAAATGCCTCTTTTTCATATGGATGTTTATCGAATGGATGAAGCTAATGTTGACATTCCATTTGATGAATATTTTCATAAAAATGGTGTTTGTATTATCGAATGGTCAGATATGATTAGTGATTTGATTCCTGACGAAAGACTTGAAATAACTTTTAAGTTAACTTCTGAAAATACAAGAATATTAATTATTCGTCCTTATGGAAAGCGTTATGAGGATTTGTGTGAGGCTGTCTTATGATAGTTCTTTTTTTAAATACTTCTTCTGCTTATTTTCATAGTTTTATTGCAAAAGATGGGGTTATTTTAGCTTCTATTTATGAAAAGTTGGATCATAATTTGTCTGATAAGGCAATAGTTTTGATTTCTCAAATGTTAAAGGATAATGATATAAAACCAAATGATGTAGATAAAATATATTGTGTTGCTGGTCCTGGATCTTTTACTGGTCTTAGAATTGGGGTTACGATTGCTAAAGTTTATAGTTTTGGACTTAATAAAAAGCTTTATTCTTTATCTAGTTTGTTTGTTATGGCTTGTTCTGTTGTAGGATATGATTATGTTATTCCAATTATTGATGCTAGAAGAAATGCAGTTTTTGCAGGAATTTATGATAAAGATTATAAGTGTTATATGAAAGATTCTTATATTAGTATCGAAAAGCTTAAAGAAAAAGTTATGGAACTTGATGGTAATTATTGTTACGTTTCTATGGATGATTTTTCATTTGAGGTTAAGAAATTTGTTCCAGATAATGAACGAATATTACGTTTTTATTTGGAAAAAGAAGTTGATTTTAATAATTTTGTTCCTGAATATTTAAAATTAACAGAGGCTGAGGAACATTTGAATGGTTAAAGAAGTAGATATTTCTTTGTTAGATTCTTTTCATTTTACTGAATCTAAGAGTCCTTTTAGACATTATCTTGGTTATTTTTATGATGATGTTGTTGTAGGATATTTAAGTTTTGATTTGATTTATGATAGGGTAGAGATTGTTAATTTTTTTGTGAAGGATAGTTTTAGGGGTAGAAATTTTGGTTATTCTTTGATAAAATATTTGATAAATTTTTCAAGGGATGTAAATGTTTATAATATTACACTTGAAGTTTCAGTAAAGAATGCTGTTGCAATATCTTTATATGAAAAGGTAGGTTTTAAAAAAGTTGCATTGCGTAAGGGCTATTATGATGGCATTGATGGAATTTTGATGGAGTTGATTTTGTGAAGAATAAAGATGTATATATTTTGGGAATTGAGAGTAGTTGTGATGAAACTAGTTGTTCAATTGTTAAAAATGGAACAGATGATTTGGCTACAGTGATTTTGAGTCAGATAGATATTCATACTTTGTATGGCGGAGTTGTTCCTGAAATTGCTAGTAGGAATCATGTTAAAGATATTACGGTTGTTATTAATGAGTGTTTAAAAAAGGCTAATATTGATATTTCAATGATAGATGCAATTGCTGTTACTTATGGACCTGGTCTTATTGGTTCTTTGCTTGTTGGACTTGAAGCTGCTAAAACTTTAGCTTTTATTTATGATAAACCTCTTATTGGAGTACATCATATTGCTGGCCATATTTATGCTAATCAAATTGGAGGAGGGATGAAGTTTCCTTTGATGTGTTTAGTAATAAGTGGAGGGCATACAGATTTAATTTATATGAAAGATCATTTTTCTTTTCAGTATGTTGGTGGTACTTTAGATGATGCAGTTGGAGAGTGTTATGATAAGGTAGCAAGAGTTATGGATATTGGTTATCCTGGTGGTCCTAAAGTGGATCAATTAGCTCATATTGGTGTTCCTTCCTATAATTTGCCTATTCCTAAGAACGATGATAGTTATGATTTTAGTTTCAGTGGATTAAAGAGTGCTGTTATAAATCTTGTTCATAATGAAAGGCAGCGTGGAAATGATATTTCTAAAGAAAACTTAAGTGCTAGTTTTCAAAATGTTGTAGTTTCTTCTTTAACATCTAAGACTGTTAAAGCTATGGAAGAATATGGTGTTGATAATCTTATTTTGGCTGGGGGAGTTGCTGCAAATAAAGGAATTAGGGAAGCTTTTTTAAAACTTTCTTTGGAAAAAGGGTTTAATTTTTCGTATCCTGACATAAAATATTGTACAGATAATGCAACGATGATTGCTGCGGCAGGGTATTATTTATATAAAAATGGTAAGTTTTCGTCTTTAGATTTGAATGCTGTTTCTAGTGAAAAACTTAAGTAAATGATAAAAATTGCAAAAAAATTAAAAAATTCCTTGCAAAATTATTAATTATAGTGTAGTATTGATATTGCTTAAGTTTATGAATGGGCTTGTAGCTCAGCTGGTTAGAGCGCACGCCTGATAAGCGTGAGGTCGAT
>CAZEAD010000085.1:0-3957 GCA_964510115.1 uncultured Mycoplasma sp. | reverse complement strand
TGAAATTTGATTTTAATGCAATGTTTTTTAATACTTTTTAATTTTATATTGATCTGTTATAATCAAAATTTTTAGTTGTGTTCTACTAACTTATTATTAATATTATTTGAGTTATAAATATCCTTATTATCTATAATTAAGTGTCGCATTAAAACAAAGGCATTTATTATTTTAATACTTATTTCTGTTTCTGTTTTGGCTTTTAAAATCGTAGTAAGCAAACAACATCTTGTTTTGTAAAAACTCTAGTAAAAAGATATATTTTTTATTTTTTACTAAGATTTAGGATTATACCAATACTAGCCATGGTTATGAGTAATGAGCTTCCTCCATAAGAAAGGAATGGGAGTGTTACACCTGTTACTGGTATTAATCCTACTACTACAGATAGGTTTAGAATTGTTTGAATTATAATTTGGAAGATTATTGCAAATATTGTGTATTTTTTAAATAGGTCTTCTTCTTGTAGAGCTAGTTTTATACCAGAATAACAAAGTAAGAAGAAGAGAGTAATTATTATAAAAGCTCCGAACACTCCGAATTCTTCGCATATAATTGAAAAAATAAAATCTGTTTGGGGTTCTGGTAAGTAGAAATGTTTTTGACGAGAGTTTAGAAAACCAAACCCAAATAGTCCACCTGGTCCAATGGCGTAAAGGCTTTGAATTATTTGAAATCCTGTTCCTAGCGGGTCTTTCCAGGGATTGATAAATGATGTTATTCTATCCATACGATATGGAGCAATTATGATTAAACCGATTATTCCTACTACACCGATTGCAAATAGAATATAAAAAAACTTCATATTTACTTTAGCAATATAGAGTATGGCAATTATTGATACTAAGAGAATGACTCCTGTTCCTAAGTCTGGTTGGAGCATAATAAGAATAAATAAGAATCCTAGTATTGCTAATATTGGTAATATTCCATGTTTAAAATCTTTGTAGGCTTTTTGGTTGTTTGCTAAATATTTGGAGGTAAAAAGGATCATTCCTAGTTTGGCAAATTCTGATGGTTGAATACCAAAACTTCCAATTCCAAACCAACTTCTGGCACCATTTCTTATAGATCCTATTCCAGGAATTGCTACTAATATTAAAAGAATTATGCAGATTATCAGAATTAAATTTGCTTTCTTTTTAAACCATTCACTGTCCATTTTAATAATGATAAATATTATAATAAAGCCAATTATGGCAAATAAAGCTTGTTGTTTTACATATTTTAATGGATCATTGAATTTGTATTCAGCCCAGATATAAGAGGCAGAAAAAATCATGATGATTCCTATTATTACTAATAGTGTTGTGGATATAAATAAGAGATTACGATAAGTTTTACGCATTTTATCACCTAATAAAGTTTAAGCAATCTTATCTTTTATTATGACTGGTTGTTTTATGTTATAATTGTGTTGGTGATATTGTGGAAAGAGATAAAATAAATAATAATTATGTTAAAGATCAATCTCCATATTTTAAATATGGTAGTAAATTAAAAAATGATGTTTTAAAATTTTATTTTCAATATAATCAAATGAAAAATATTTATAGACAAGGTTGGATTACTCATTTAGTAGGAATGGATCATGAAAAGAAGACTGAATCAATTGCTGATCATTCTTATTCTGTTGCTATGCTTGCTTTAATAATAATAGAAAAATATAAACTCGATTTAAATATGGAAAAATGTTTGAAATTAGCTCTTACTCATGAACTTGGTGAAATATATGAAGGAGATCATGTTGCATATAGTATGGATAAAGAGGAAAAGCATCAATTAGAACTTGTTGCAGTTGATAAGTTACTTGAATCAATTGATTTTGAAAATGATTTGAAAAAATTATGGATGGAATATGATGAAGGAAAAACAAAAGAAGCAGAATTTATTAAGCAAGTAGACAAATTAGAATGTATAATTCAGGGGTGTTGTTATGGTCTCGATTCAAAATATATTTATGATAGTAGTGTAATAAAAGATCCTTGTTTGATTGATATACTTAATGAAGTTTATGATGTTTCAAAAGATAATGAAGTTCCTTTGTGTTATAGAAAAAGGTAATTTTTAATGGTTATTTTAAGTATTAAATTGAAATATTGTTTAATGCTTTTTAAATATTTTAAAAATTAGCAGTAATATATTGACATTGCTAACGCATACTATTATAATGAATTTAGCACTTGGTTATTAGTAGTGCTAGGAGGTTGCTATGTTAACTTCGAGACAGGAGAAATTGTTAGAGCTGATAGTTAAGGAGTATGTTAAAAGTGTTAATCCAGTTGGTTCAAAGTTAATTTGTGACAAGCTTAAATGTTCTAGTGCCACAGTTAGAAATGAAATGGCTACTTTGGAAGACTTTGGGTATCTTGAAAAAACACATATTTCTTCAGGAAGAATTCCAAGTGAAGCAGGCTATCGTTATTATGTTGATAATTTGATGAATCCTAATAAGATGGATAATGATGATTTGTTGAAGTTACAACTTATTGTAAGAAATAATCAGTTAGCATTAGATGATTATCTTAAAAAAAGCTTGGAAATTATCGCAGAAATTACTGATTATACTTCGGTTGTTCTTGGTAGTACTTCAAATGAAAACAAACTTAAGAAAGTGGAAGTTTTACCAATGGATGGCGATGAGTTATTAGCTATTGTTGTTACTGATAAGGGGCATGTTGAACATAAAAATATGTTTATATCTAATGTTGTAATGGACGATGTTAGAAAGACAGTTGAACTTATTAATAAGCTTTTAGTGGGAACACCAATTGATGAAATTAATAAAAAGTTGGAACTAGATATTAAACCAATTATTATTCAATATGTTAAACAACATGAAGCTATATATCATGCTTTTTACGATGTATTTAGTGAATTTACTTCGAAGAGTAATGTTTCTTTTGTAGGAAGGAATAATATTTTAAATCAACCAGAATTTAATGATGTTGAAAAAATTAAGAAGATTATGAATAAATTAGATGATACTGCATCATTAAAAGAAATGGATGAGGATAAAAATGGGGATATAAGTATTTACATTGGAAAGGAAAATCATCTTGATGATGATGTAACAGTTATTAAAACTAAGTATCATACTGATAGAGAGGATGGTACTGTAGCTATAATTGGTCCTAAGAGAATGGAATATGATCGTGTTGTTTCAATGCTTGGTTATATAAAAGAGCATTTGGAAGATAAAAAGTAGTAGGAAAAGAGATGATGAAATGGAAAATGAAAATGTTACTAATAAAGATTTAAATGAAGAAATTGAATCTTTGGAAAGTGATGATGAAATAAAAGAAGAAAAGGAAAATAAGAAAGATAAATGGAAAAATAATAAAAAAGATGAAATAAAAACTTTAAAAGAAGAAGTTGCTTTATTAAAAGAACAACTTAAAAATGCTATGGATGAAACTTTAAAAGCTAAAGCTGAATCAATTAATTATCGTAAGCGAAAAGATGAAGAAGTTGCTCAGTATCTTAAATATGCTAGTAGTGATCTTATCAATTCTTTATTATTAGTGGCTGATAATTTTGAGAGAGCTTTGATGGTTAAGGATGAAGATGTTTCTTCAGAAGTTAAAAATTTCTTAAGTGGATTTCGAATGATTTATCAATCTTTTATGGAAATCCTTGGAAATAATGGTGTGAAAGAAATTGAGGCTTTGAATAAAACATTTGATTCTAAGTTACATAATTGTTTATTTACAGAAAATAATTCTGATATTGAAAATGATATAGTAACTGAAGTAATTAGTAAGGGTTATACATATCATGACAAAATATTAAGATGTGCTTCTGTTAAAGTAAATATAAATAATAAAAATGATGATAAAAATAATGAAAATATAGAAAAGGAAGATGATAAAAATGAGTAAAATTATAGGTATTGATTTAGGTACAACAAATAGTTGTGTTGCAGTACTAGAAGCAGGGGAGGCTAAAGTAATTCCA
>CAZEAD010000084.1:0-3960 GCA_964510115.1 uncultured Mycoplasma sp. | reverse complement strand
TCATTTACCCCATCACCTGTCATTCCAATAACATAATCCATACTTCTAGCTATATTAACAAGTCGACTCTTATCAGTAGGCAAAGCTCTTGAAACGACTCTCAAATTAGGAAGTAATAACCTTATTTCTTCATCACTTTTACTATTTAACTCCTCACTTGTTAAAACAACATCATTATCACTTTCTAACACAGAAGATTCTTTAGCAATTGAAATAGCAGTATTCTTATTATCTCCAGTAATCATAACAACCTTAACCCCAGCACCTTTTATTTGTTTTATAACATCCCTAGCCTCATCCCTAAGCTCATCTTTAATAAGTAAAAAACCCAGAAAACTAAGATGTTCAAAATCGTCATAAATACCACTAACAGCATAAGCAATAACTCTTATTCCTGAAGATACATACTTATTTATTTCTGAATACAACCTCTTTTTATTAAGAAACACTCTTTTATTTTCTAATTCATCATAACAATAATTACATTTATTTAAAATAACCTCAAACGCACCCTTAACCAAAGTAAGCTTCTCCCCATTATATAAAACTTCAACTTTTGAATACTTATTTTTACTATCAAAAGGTAAATTTCTAAAAACCTTAATATTAGAATACCAATCCTTAACAAATCTTAAAATAGCCTGATCAGTTGTATTGCCTCCAACCACTTCCCCTTTATCATTCAAAACACTTTCATTATTTGCAATAAATGAATATTTAAGAAGTGAAGATATTTTAAAACTACTAAGTTCTTTAATAGAACCATAAGATTTCCCATTATAGCCAACAAAACCAATAACTTCAGGTTTTCCCTTAGTAATAGTACCAGTCTTATCAAAAAACAACATATTTAAAGAACCAGCAGTTTCAATTCCCACCATTTTTCTAACTAAAACATTATTCTTAAGCATTCTTTTCATATTTGATGATAAAACTAATGTAATCATCATAGGTAAACCCTCTGGAACCGCAACAATAATAATTGTAATACTTAAAGTTAAAGCATATAAAATATGATGTGATAAAAAGCTCATATTAGTAATCGAAGCATAAATTAAATTCCAATCAAAATTATTAGCAATAAAAATAACTGAAAAAAGATAAGAAAAACTTCCTAAAAAAGCTCCAATATAACCAATTCTACTTATAAGTTTAGCCAATTTTCTAAGTCTTAGTTTAAGAGGACTATCAGGCTTTTTCTCCTGTAATTCTTTAGATATTTTCCCATAAAAAGTATTAATTCCAACCTTTTCAACCAACATCAAAGCACTTTTTTGATAAACAACAGTCCCCCTAAAAAGTTTATTATTAATTTTATCCTTATAAACCTCTTTAGCTTCACCAGTCAAAGAAGATTCATCAACTACAAGTTCTCCCTTAACTAAAACCCCATCAGCAGGAATTCTATCTCCTATTGAAAGCAAAACTAAATCCCCAACAACAATTTCATCAATTAAAACTTCTTTAGCAAAACCATCTCTAATCACTTTACACTTAATTTTTGAAGTTTCATCTTGCAGTCTATCAAAAGCCTTTTCACTCCCATATTCCGAAATAGTAGAAATAAAAGATGCCAAAAATATAGCAATTAAAATCCCAATTGTTTCATACCAATCAAAATCCCTAAATAAAAAAATAGTTTTTACTAACAAAGCAATAAACAATATTTTTATAATAGGATCTCCCAATGTTTCTAAAAGAATTCTAAAAAAACCATTTTTCCTATCAACACTAATAACATTACTACCAAACTTTTTTCTACTAATTACTACTTCTTTTTCTTTAAGTCCTTTTTCATTGTCATATAGCATTAATATCACCTAATAAAATTTATGATAAAAACAATTAATTAGAAGAAACAACATCTGACACGATTTTACAAAACAAGAAACACAAAAATACCTTTCCAAAAATTAACTATAATGATATAATATTATCATAATAAAATTAGTTTAAGATAAGAAGGGATAAAAATATGAATTTTAATACAGAAAAAGGATTAATTTTAAAACAATCACTATTAACTACCATTACCAAACACCATTACACACTAAAAGAAGCTAGCGAAGTAATTAAAAAACTATTAGAAGGAGAAGACAAAGTCTTAACAAAATATAATAATGCTAGACAAAATTATGAATTTAAAAATATAACTAAAGACGACATTATAAAAGAATTAACAATCGCTGCAATTAAAAGACATAGTATCGATGTAGGATTAAATTATCCAATTGATCAAGAAGCTTATCGCTCTCAAATATATAATTCTATAAAAGATAGTGGTAAAATTATGGTCGAACCTATATTAAAACAAGTCGCAGAAAGTCAAGAAATTCAAGATTCTTTAATTGAAGAATATTTAGATTATCATATCTATAATCAAAGTATTGAACAACATAAAAACGATTTAAGTGTATTACAAGCAGAAAAAATTATTGAAGATTTAATAAAAGAATCATAGATTAAACCCATGATTCTTTTAATATAATTAATAAGGTGATCATATGAAAAGATTTCTTTTAAGTATTTTAGCAGGTATTGGTAATATAACACCAGGTTTAAGTGGATCAGCAATGATGATTATCTTTAATCTTTACGAACCATCCATAAATGCAATCTCCAATATTCTAAAAGATTTCAAAAACAGTCTAAAATATCTTATTCCCATTGCTTTAGGTATTGCAATAGGAACATTCCTTACTTCAGGAATAATTGAATATACCATAAATAACTATCAAACAATAACTTATATTATATTTACTTTCTTTATCTTTGGAACAATACCTACTTTAATTAAACAAGCAACTAAAAAAGGAGTAAAAGAATCTTACATCATTCCCTTTTTATTAACCTTATCAATAGGAATTTTACTTTTATTTATAAAACGTGAACAACCCCCTACTACCCCAAATTTAAACTTTTTAGGATACGTCCAAATGGGATTAATTTTAGCATTTTCAACAATAATTCCAGGAATATCCGGAACAGTAATATTTACCATGATGGGAACCTATGAACTATATTTAAATGCTATAAACACATTAAACATATCAAAAATATTTCCTATAGCTTTAGGATTAATAATCGGAGGATTTATCCTATCTAAAATCATCACTTATCTTTTAAACAAATACTATGGTCTAACCTACTTTGCCATCATGGGATTTACCATTTCAACAATCCCAGCCTTATTTTTAAAAATACAATTTAAAACAAGTGATATCATAATTGGTATAATTTTAGGTATAATTGCTTTTCTTACAACAATATATACATTCAATAAATCAGAAAAACTAAACAAAAACTAAAAAATTAAAACTACCAACAATAATTTATATTATTATATTGGTAGTTAATTTTCTTTATTTGAGTATTATTTTAATTCATCTTCCATTTGCTTTTTAATTTTATCAACGTCTGCAAAAAACAAATTTATACCACGTCTTTTAAGTTTCATAATATTTTCAAAGTTTTCCAAAATTATTTTACTTAATTTTTCAGGTACTTTAGCTGGTTTATTATCTACAGTATGTACGTGATCAATATATTTTTCTAATGTAGGGAAAGCATTTTACAATAATATAACTGATTCATCACCAAAAACTTTTTCAATTAAAATTGTATTACAAAAACCAAATTTTTTGATTTTATTCTCTACAATTTTTTTATATTTAGCGACTTTCGAACTTAGTGGAATAAACCACAATATATTTTTATCTTTAATAGTAAAATAAGTTGGACGTTTTTTCCCACGTTCGTGATTAGTCATTAAGTTTTCATCATCAACTATATCAAAAAATTCATCTTTAATATGATATAAATAGCCTGTTTTAACTTCCACGAATATCAACTCCTATAAAATACATCTTAACATAAAACAAAAGAAAACTCCATTATATTAACAGAGTTTTCAAAACATTTTCACCTGGGATTATTTATTACTCGCTAGCCACCCAGAAG
>CAZEAD010000083.1:1519-3994 GCA_964510115.1 uncultured Mycoplasma sp. | reverse complement strand
AGCACTTTGAATAAGTTTATTACCTTCTTCATGACCATAATTATCATTAACATACTTCAAATTATTTAAATCTGAAATAATAATTGTCCGAGGATAAATAGGAGTTTCATCCCAACTTTCAATATTATCATTCAAATAATTTCTATTTTTCAAAGAAGTTAACATATCATTATATCGTAATACATCTTCTTTTCTTGAACCAGTAATACCCTTCTTTCTAGCAATAAATAACACTATGACAATAATAAGAACTGGTACAAAAATAATTGATAAAATAATCATATAAATACTCTCAAAGTTTTTACGATTTTCACTAATACTTACAAAATCTGTAACAGCACTTTCTTGATAAAAATTAAAATCAGAATCTTCTAACACGAAATTAATAAGATCAAAGAATACTGTTTCATCTTTATTAACAATATAATGATATCCCGCATTATAACTATCCATCAACAAAACATGATAAGATTTTAAAAGTGTATCTTTATAATAACGATATGTATTTTCATCTACTACTAATAAACTATCCTCATCTATTTTAAAATTATCCCCTTCATAATACAAAACATTAGCATTATTATTACTTGTAAAGAAATTTGCCAAAGTACTATCTTTTTTAACATACAAATTACGATTAATCAAAGAAGTCTTATCATCAATATACTCATATCGTTGTCCTAAAACAACCATTTTAGTATCAGAGAACTTAACAGTATTTAAATATTCTTCATTATTATAATTAAAATCAGCAAAAGCAAAATCAACTTTACCATCATTAATAGCTTTTAGTAAATCATCTTTTGTTTCATATTCTATAAAATCAAATTCCATTGAAGCCATAACCTCAAGCATTTGAAGATATTTGGCAGCTAAACCATAAACCATTCCTGATTTTTTCAAATTATAAACACTACCACCAACATAACCATAACGATAAACCTTATTAGTTAAACTAGCCTTATCTAAATCAACTAAACCTTTAATTTCAGAATAATAATCCATCAAATTTTTATTAAACGCATCAGAATATTTATTTTTTCTAAAATCAGCAACATATTTTTCTAAAATAGAATCAAGTCTTTTTTTACCACTTAAACGTAACACAATTTTATTAGATAAACTATTAAAACTATAATTTATAAACAAAGATTTATTAGAATTTATATCATTCAAATTAGCATATCTTGGTACAATAAAATAATCAATATTATTTTTATTAATAGCATCAATCATATCTTTAATATTAGAATATTTACTTAAAGAAACAGAAGACGCAAAATATGATGAAATCATATCATAATCAGAACTTATTACTCCAATCTTTTTTCCATACAAATTACTTTCATCATCTAAAAATCCCTGTTTTTTACTAACTAAAACATAATAATCACTCATCAAATAAAGATCATCAGCTTTTAAATTATCTTTATCCTTTAAAACAAGTATTCCTAAAGAATCATTATAAGTAGTAGGATAAGAATACGCTATTTTATTAAAAGACAAACCTGTTCTATCTTCAACATCATCTAAAAAATCAAAAATAACACCTTTCCCACTATTAGCAAGAACACTAATATTACTAGGAACTCTAATATCAATTAAAGTCTCTTTATTATCTTCAATCCAACGTTTTTCAAGTAAAGTAAGATTATTATCATCAGATGAAGCAGTTATAAAAAAATATACCCCCACTCCAATTACTATAAGTACAACTAAAATAATCAAAAAATGCCATATTTTAAAACTTTTACGTTGTTTTTTTCTTTTACCATTTTTCATAGATTATTACTCCTAACTAGCTTGTGAATATGAAAAATCACTAGCTCTTTTACTTTTATATCCAATAATTGGATATCCTTTAGCTTCAGAATCTTCATTTTTAACAAAAACTTGGAAATCAAAATATTGAATTTGTTCTTTTTTATAAGTAGAAGTAACCTTCTTAATCATTTCTTTAGCCTTAGAAGCAGATGTTTTAGCAGAAACAGTAACAACATAATTAATTGTTCTACCACTTAAATAAACTTCAGCATCAGTAACAAAATTATAATTTTTCTTAATTTCCGCAATTGAATTATCAAAAGAATCTTTTGATGGTTTAACTTCTTCTATTCCATCCAAACGATTACCATACTGAGGAATACCTCTAGCTCCGAATAACAAATTATAAGAGAAATAAGCAACAACAATAAGTATAAAAAACAAAATAATACTAATAGTTGTATATTTATACTTTTTAAATTCTTTAAAAACTCTCTTCACAATATCACTCCTTATTATAAATAATATTATAACTTAAACCATAAAAATAATCAATCAAGTTATTTATCTAACATTTTTTTAAGAATATCTGTAACCAACCTAGGATTAGCAGACCCTTTAGTTTCTTTCATAACCATTCCAATCAAAAATTGAAATGCTTTATCTTTACCATTATGATAATCAGTAATAGAATCAGGGAACCTCTCCAAA
>CAZEAD010000083.1:0-1509 GCA_964510115.1 uncultured Mycoplasma sp. | reverse complement strand
GACTTATTCCATTTTTCTCTAAAATTTCTTTAATTGAAAGATCAGAATTCAAAAAATCTTCCAATATATCCTTCAATATTTTTGAAGAAATATCACCATTATCTAACATACTAACTAATTCATAAAATCTTTTATTATCTAAATTTAAACTTGAAAAAGAAATAAGTTCCTTATTTAAATAAGAAGAAATATCTCCAAGTAAAATATTACTAGCAACTTTAAAATTTAAATCTGTATCAATAAAATTATTCAAATAATCAGAAAGTTCCTTATGCCTAATAAGCTTTTCAATATTAACAGGCAAAATTCCTTTAGATAAATATATTTTACGTCTTTCATCAGGTAACAAAACTAATGATTCCAAAACAGTGGCTATATCTTGATAATTAATACGTAAAGTAGGAATATCTGGCTCTGGAAAATAACGATAATCATTGCCAACTTCCTTTTTACGCATCAAAAGTGTAGTTTTATTAACAGAATCATATTTTCTTGTTTCCTCTTCTAATATTTTACCAGCTTCTAGTAAGGACTCTTGTCTTAAAACCTCTGCTCTAATTGCTTCTCCAACATCATGAATAGAACCAATATTTTTAATTTCAATACGTGTTCCTAAAACATCACTTTTACTAATTGAAACATTTACATCAGCACGCATACTACCTTCTTCCATTTTACAATCAGAAACGTCAATATAAAAAAGCAATTCACGTAAACGTTCCAAATATTGCATAGCCTCTTCTGAAGTATGCATATCTGGTTCTGAAACTATCTCTATAAGAGGAACACCAGCACGATTATAGTTTAAGAAAGTCCTATCATTTTGGTGTAAACTTTTACAAGTATCTTCCTCAATATGCAATTCATGAATTCTAACTTTCTTAACATCATCCAACATCAAATAACCATTTCTTCCAATTGGAGTAGCAAGTTGTGTAATTTGATAACCTTTTGGTAAATCAGGATAAAAATAATTTTTTCTATCAAAATGCATAGTTTTTGTAATATCACAATGCAAAGCAAGTGAAGTCTTAATTCCATAATTTATAACATTTTTATTAACAACAGGCAAAACTCCAGGATATGCTAAATCAACAATATTAACTAGAGTATTAGGTAAAGCAGTCGTATTATTAACAGCTTTTGAAAAAACCTTATTATAAGTTTTTAACTCAACATGAACTTCAATTCCAATAGTAGGACGATAATTACTCATTTTCTTTACCACCTTTCAACTTAAGATTTAGCGATTTTTCTATAAAATTAGCAAGTTGATAAATTCTATCTTCACAAAAACGATTTCCAATAATTTGCATTCCAATAGGCAAACCATTTAATGAAAAACCAATAGGCATTGAAAGACCAGGTAATCCTGCCATATTAACAGGAATAGTTAAAACATCATCCATAAAACTTTTATTAGGATCACTATTATTATTTCCAATTTCATATGGTAAAGTTGTAGTAGTAGGCCCAATAATTAAATCATAATTTTTAAAAACTTTTTCA
>CAZEAD010000082.1:0-4020 GCA_964510115.1 uncultured Mycoplasma sp. | reverse complement strand
GTAGTGGAACAAGCCGCTAGAGATCATGTGGTTATTAGTGATCCAAAGACTGGAAAGTGGTATATTCTTTTATCTATTTATGTTGATTTTATAGTTTTTGATGAAGAAATAAATTATAAAGTTATTTAAGTTGTTTAAGACAAGATTTTTTGATATAATTATAGATATGGTGATGATATGGAATATTTATGGATTGCTATTCTTATTATAGTTATATTAATTGGTCTTGTTATTTTTTTTAGGATTAGTGATTTAAAAGATATAAATAAGAATTTAGATATTGCAAAGGATAGAGTTCGAGATTTGTTAAATAAAAAAAAGGGTTTAATTTTAGAACTTAAAGATTTATTAGAAAAAAAGAAAGTTAGTAATATTTATATTAAAGATGATGATACAGATATTTTGTCTTTAGATGACAGTTTAGTTAAGGCTAGTTCAAAAATTCAGGAGTTTAAAGAAGAGGATTTTAGTGATTATAAAAAAGCTAAACCAATTTTAAAAAAGTTAGCTTTGCTTGAAGATGATATTGATGGATTGAAAGATTATTATAATACTTATGCTAATAAATATAATTTGCATTATGAAAGAAAGCCTTTTATTTATATTTATAAATTATTTAAGTTTGAAAAACTTGAGTTATTCAAACAAAAAAAATTAGAACAATATGAAATATTAAAAGAAGATTAGTCTATTTTAAAGTTTACTGGACTAATCTTTTTTGATATTAAAAAGTTATTGGTTTTAGAAAATGGTTTGCTACCAAAGAAACCGCGATTTGAAGAAAGTGGGGAAGGGTGTACTGATTCTATAATATAGTGATTGGGGTTGGTAATTAAATATTTTTTACTTCTAGCATAGCTACCCCAAAGGATAAAAACTACTGGTTCTTTTTTTTCGTTGATTTTTTCAATTACTTTATCAGTAAAGATTTCCCATCCTACATCTTTGTGAGATAAGGGTTTATCTTTTTCAACTGTTAAAATACTATTTAAAAGTAGTACTCCTTCTTTAGCCCAATTTTCTAAAGAGTTGGTTTTAGGAATAGGGTAACCTAAATCATCACTTAGCTCTTTAAAAATGTTTCTTAGAGAAGGAGGTCTTTGAACATTGTTTTTGACTGAAAATGATAATCCTTCGGCTTCATGGTCTCCATGATAAGGGTCTTGTCCTAATATGACTACTTTTACATTATCATAATCTGTTAACTTAAAAGCTTTAAAAACATCATCTGCTTGAGGAAAGATGGTTTTTTCTTGATATTCTTGTCTTATTTTTTTAACTATTTTTTTAAAATAATCTTTACTATATTCTTCTTTTAGGACTTCATCCCATTTTTCTGTTAATAACATGTTATCACCATATTTAGTATATCACGTGGGTGTTTTTTGGTAAATGTTTTATGGTTTATTGTGAATTTTTATTACTTCATGCTTTAATTTATAAATAGCATAGATGTTTATTATTGCTAAACTAGCTACGAAAAGATCTACGATGTTCCAAGCTTTAGAAGATGGCATTATTCCTCCCATAAAAATGGTTAAGAAGGCTATAATTTTTAGAAGTGGTATAACTTTATTATTTTTAGTAATTGATTTTAAATTACTTTCCCCATAGTAGTAAGCGGTTATTATGGTTGAAAAAGCAAAGAGCACTAATACAATGAGGAGAATAATTTCTCCGAAGTGTCCTAAGTGATAGATAAAGGCGTTGTTGGTTATTTCAATTCCATTTACTGAGGTGAGATTTAAGGTTTGATAGTTAGAGAGAATGACGATAAAGGCTGTTATAGTTATGATAAAAAGACTTATGAAATATGTTTCTATTATTCCCATATATCCTTGTTTGATAGGATCTTTATTCGAGGTTGCTCCAGATATTATAGCACTTGTTCCTACGCCAGCCTCGGTTGCAAATATTCCTTTTTGCATGCCTACTAAAAAGGTGTAGATTACCCCTCCAGTTAGAGCTTTGCCTGTAAAAGCGTTTTTGATAATATCTAATATTACTATAGGTATTTTTTCAATGTTAATAATTATAACAATTAATCCTGTTATAATATAGATTATTGCCATAATTGGTACTATTTTATTACAAATTTTAGAGATGGTTTTTAACCCTTTTAGAATGATTAGAAACGCTATGATAGCCACGATTATTGCTACAACAAAAGGGTTAATATTATAAATATTGGTTATAAGAGTAGTAATCGTGTTATTTTGAATAGCTAAAAAACCAAAGATATAAGCCATAATTGCTAAAAAAGAGTAGAGTAGTGCTAACTTTTTTTTGTTTAGCCCTTTTTTTATGTAATATGCTGGCCCTCCTTTATATAAATTGCCATCTTTTTCTTTGTATTTTGTTGATAAAATGTTTTCAATGTAACAATTAATGGAAACTAAAAATGCAGAAATCCACATCCAAAATATTGCCCCTGTTCCACCATAATAGATAGCAAAGGCAATGCCAGCTAGGGAACCAGCACCGATTTTTGAAGCTAATGACATTATTAATGTGTCTTTAGCGCTAATATTTGTTGTTTCATCTTTAGTCAAAATTGTTTTAAGAATTTTTTTTATATTTAGTTGGGGAAATTTTAACTTAACAGAAAAATAGATGGCGCTTGAAAAAATCATAACTATGGCTATAGCCCAAAGAATTTTGTTTATAGATTCTAGCATAAAATCACCTAATTAAGTTTATGCATTTAATTATTTATTTAAGCTAGTTTATCTATTGATAGATTTATTAACAATTATTGTTGATAACTTTAATATTACTATATAAATATTTCATATGGTTTTGATGCTGTTCCATTTCCAGTAGATATTTTGCTTGTTTTTGTAACTGATATTACTGGACGCAATACTGATGTTTGAGTAATATTGACGTAATTGATAAAAATTGATGTATGTGCAAACCATTCTGTTGCAGAATACCATGATGTATAGCCTGCTGGACTCATTGTCCAAAAATTTCTACTATTATGAAGATATGGAGGAACTTCACTGTTAGAAGTTCTTGTATAGCCCGCTAGATATAATTCATCTATTGTTAGTAACCCTATTTTTAAGTTTAGTTTGCCCTTACCATTTTTATCTGTTGGGCATGATAGTGATGGTGCATAATCTTGTTCTTGAATTATATAAGCATTTCCTGCAGTAAACTCTTGTGTAGAGCCTCCTGCTTCATGTGTGTTTGCAACTACTTTTATTGCTTCACAATATTCGCTTGTTACTATCATGTTTTCATAGGCTTTAAGATTGTTGTTGTACCAAGTCTCTAGTGTATTTTTTGCATCGCTAGGAGTTCCATCTTTACCACTGTAGTAACTATATGGAAATGTTCCTTGATCCCAGGTTTCTAAACCAGAATATGAGTTAAATTTATATAAAGTATTATTATTTATACCATCTTGTAATATTAATCTTATACTGCCATCTGTATTTGTTCTTACTATTCTCCAAATTTGATTGGCAAATTTAACATAGTTATTATTTACTTCTCCGCGATAATAATAAGAGGCCTTCTTATCTTGTGTATCATATGTAATATGTAGTCCTGAGTTTTCTTTAAGTGTTTCATTTGTTATTACATCATATAAAGTTTTGTTTCCTGCAGCATAATTTATTTCACAATTACCACTTTGAGTAGCATTGTTTATTGTTAAAATATCTGTTGCTTTATTATAGGTTGCTTCATAAGTTTCTCCTCCATTGGTTTTACAAGAAAAAGAATCCATGACAAGCCCATCTTTGACATCAAATTTAATTATGTTTTGATGACTTGATAATGTTACATCTTCTGTTCCTGTATTTTGTTCAAATATTCTTATTGATATTTTACCTGCGGTTGATACTGTTAAACTTATGTTATTTGATCCTTCAGCTTCATTTGTAAATAGAGCATAACTTGTAAATGTTGTTAATGAAAATAGGGAAATTCCCACTAAAACAAAGATGATAATGTTCATCTTTTTGATCTTTTTTAATGGGGTTTTATTTAATGTACCCCCCCCCCTGG
>CAZEAD010000081.1:0-4135 GCA_964510115.1 uncultured Mycoplasma sp. | reverse complement strand
ATGAAGAATTAACCCAAAAAGATGTCGCAGAAAAACTAAAAATAAGTCAATCTTATATTTCTAGAATCGAAAAAAAAGTAATAAAAAAACTTAAAAATCTTTTAAAAATCTAGTATAATAACACTAGGTGTTAATTATGAATTATTTACTAATAGGAACAGGACAAATTATTGAAGAAGAAATTCAAAATATCAAGACAAATTATCAAATAAATGATAGATCAATAGCAAAATATACTATCCCTGAAAATAGTATCAATGAAGCAGTTGAAGATCTTAATACAATTTCTTTATTTGATGAGAAAAAACTAATAGTAATATTTAATATTGAAGCTTCCGAGGACACAAGTAGTCTTGAATCCTATCTAAATAATCCAAGTGATAATATATTAGTTTTAGTAACAGAAAAATTAGATGAAAGAAAAAAAATAACTAAAATTCTAAAACAAAACACCAAACAAACAGACTTAACTAAAATCGACTTTACTAATTATATCAAACAAGAATTAAAAGATTACAAAATAGATAATCTAACTATAATTAAATTAAAAGAAGCAGTAGGAAACGATTTTGGAATTTTAAAACAAGAACTAGAAAAATTAAAACTATACAAATATCAAGAAAAAGTTATAACCAAAGAAGATATAAAAAAAATAGTTAAAACAAACTATGAATATAATATCTTTGATTTAACAAATGCTATTAATAAAAAAGATAAAAATAAAATATTTGAAGTATATGAAAAATTAATCCTAAATGGCGAAGATGAAATAAAACTAATTGGAGTTTTAGCCAATCACTTTAGATTATTACATCAAATTAAACTATTAAGAATTAAAAAAAGTGATGATGATATCATAAAACAATTAAAAATTCATCCCTATAGATTTAAAATTTTAAAACAAGAATCTATGAACTTCACTGAAACAGAACTAATATCTAATCTAAAAGAACTCTCTAAAATAGATGTTGAAATAAAAAGTGGAGTAAGTGATAAAAAGATAGTATTTCCTATATTTTTATCAAAAATCTAATTGAATACAATTTATCTTTATAACATATAATCAATAAAAGCTATCATTGCTTTTTTTTTATTGCAAAAAAGCAATATTGAAAACAAATTATATATTTGCTATACTTTTTATATAATCGGAGGTACAAAATGAGTATAAGAGATCGAAAAGATGCTAAATATATAAAACCTTTACCATTACAAAACATTATGTACTACTTAAATCCTCATCGCTGCACATCTGTTGTTTATATAAATCAAAAAGTTGACGTTACAGAACTAGTAAAATATGTAGAAGACTATAACCAAAAAAATGACAAAGAAAAACTAACATATTTTCATGCTTTTGTAACAGCATTTGGAAAATTATTATATGAAAGACCATTACTAAATCGCTTTATTATCAACAAAAGATTGTACGAAAGAAAAGAAATGAGTATTTCCTTTGTAGCCAAAAAAGCCTTCACAGACAAAGCTGAAGAATCTATAAACCTAATTAAAATTTCTGAAGATGATAACCTATCATCAATAAAGAATAAAATAATAACTAAAGTAAAAAAAGTCAGAAATGATAACAAAGGAAAAACCAATTCTGCAATAGATATCATAGGAAAATTTCCCAAACCAATTCTTGCAGTTGTTATGAGTATCGTAAAATTTGCAGATAGACATGATTTATTACCAGCATCATTCAAAGAAGACAACGTTTACTATTCTTCGATATTAGTTTCTAATCTTGGAAGCATAGGATGTGGTTCAATTTATCATCACCTAAGTGAATTTGGAACTAATTCTTGCCTGATAACTATAGGTAAAATTCATAAAGAAGAAGTTGTAGATACAAATGGAAAAATAACTCAAAAAGATATATGTGATTTTGGAATAAATATAGATGAAAGAATAGCAGATGGATTTTATTTCGCTAAAACAATTAAATTGTTTGAAGAGATAATTTCAAATCCTAAATCTCTAGAGGAAAAAATAAATGGAAAGTAATAAATCACTAAATAGACCTTGGACAAAATTCTATAAAAAAGGACGTGTTAGTCCTAATCTTACATATCCAAGCGGTAGTATGTATGATGCCCTAAAAGCATCAACCCTAAAATATCCTGATAATTTAGCATATCAATACATGGATCTCAAAGTAACCCATAAAGAATTTCTAGAACAAATAAATAATTGTGCCAGAGCTCTAAAAAAACAAGGAGTAACATCTGATGATATAGTTACTATCTGCATGCCAAATACACCACAAGCGATAATAATGTTCTATGCTGTCAATATGATAGGAGCTATAGCCAATATGATTCATCCATTATCAGGAGAAAAAGAAATAGAAAAATTCTTAAAAGATACAGAAAGTAGGTATGTTTTAACAATTGATATCAGTTATAAAAAAGTATTAAACGTTTTAGAAAATACCAAAGTAGAAACAATAATTCTTACAACCGCGGCAGACCCACTATCATTTAGTAAATCAGCTATGTATGATATTTTAAAAGGACAGATGAGTCCTATGAAAAAAATAAAACAGATCATGCTTAAAATATTTGATAATATAACCATATTATCTTGGAAAAAATTTATAGAAAGCGGTAAAAGCTACAAATACGATCCTTATGTAAAAAAAGAAAGCCAAGATCCTGCAATAATTCTCTATAGTGGAGGAACAAGTGGTTCCCCTAAAGGAATCCTTTTATCAAATTTAAACTTCAATGCTTTAGCAACTCAAAGCTTTCTAATGGTTGATCCAATTACTGCTGAAGACAAAGTTCTTACAATAATGCCAATATTTCATGGATTTGGATTAGGAGTTTGTATTCATACTTCTCTAATATTTGGAGCAAGTTGTATACTAGTACCAAGATTAGAAAATAACAAATTAGCAAACTTAATAAGAGAAAGCAAACCTACTGTAATAGTAGGAGTTCCAACACTTTTTGAAGCCTTAACCAATCATAAAGATTTTTTAGACAAAGACTTATCAAGCATTAAAGCAGTAATATCTGGAGGAGATATTTTATCGAATGAATTAAAAACAAAAACAGATAAATATTTAAAAGCACATGGCTCTAAAGCAAAAGTAAGAGTAGGATATGGTCTTACAGAATCATCAGCAGCTTCTTGTTTAACGCCAACAAACAGACACAAAAATGGAACAATAGGAATTCCTTTTCCCGATACATATTATAAAATAGTTAAAATAGGAACACATGATGAAGCAGAAACAAATACTGATGGAGAAATATGTATAAGTGGTCCAACAGTAATGATGGGATATTATAATAATCCCAAAGAAACAATGCAAGCTTTAAGAATTCATGAAGATGGGAGAACATGGCTTCACACTGGAGATATAGGTTCCATGGACGAAGAAGGGTATGTATTCTTTAAAACAAGATTAAAAAGGATGATTGTTTCATCAGGATATAACCTTTATCCTCAATACATCGAAGAAGTAATTGATCAACATAAAGCAGTATATTCATCTATTGTCATCGGTGTAGATGATAAATATCGTGGTCAACATGCCAAAGCCTACATTATTTTAAATAAAGGATACGAAGAAAACGAAGAACTTCGCCAAAGTATCTATGAACATTGTAAAAAACATTTAGCTAAATATTCAATACCAAGAGAGTTTGAGTTCAAAAAAGAATTACCAAAAACTATGATAGGAAAAATATCTTATACTGCATTAGAAAAAGAAAATAAAAAAAATAAATAGTATAAAAATAATGAAAGAAGACTAAAAATAAATATAAAAGTCTTCTTTTTATTATAAGAAAATAAACATTTGTCAAAATAAAATAACACAAAATCTAAAAATGGTCATTTGTCATAAAAACTAAACTCCTTTAAAATATCCAAATGAAAGGAGGAAACATGTTAAATCAAGTAACATTGGTAGGACGCTTAGTTAAAGATCCAACCCTACAAAAATCAGAAAATGGCAATGAGTTAGCATATATAACTTTAGCTATACCTAGAAGTTACAAAAATGTTGAAGGAGAGTACGAAACTGACTTTAGTGTGACACGTTATTAGGTGAAAAGCTTAATTACTATTTAATAATAGGAAAACTGATATTTCGAAGTTAGAATGATAGGGTAACGCCTTG
>CAZEAD010000080.1:0-4145 GCA_964510115.1 uncultured Mycoplasma sp. | reverse complement strand
TAGCACTTTAGCGATTGTTCCACATGATGATGAAAAAACAAAGATTCTGGAAGGTGATAGGGAATATATTATTGATGGTACTCCATATGAAGTAATGGAACATAGTTGTGAATATTTTGGTAGTTCGATGGAAGGAAGACTTAAAGGATCTAAAAATATTTTAGGTAGTATTTATAAGGCTCCAATTATTGTTGAGGAGTATCGTGGTCTTGTATTTTTTCCTACTAGAAGTATTACAAGTGATAAAGATAATGTATGGTTATCTTTGAAAAATATTGTTAGTTATTTACAAGAGGGTAATAAAACACGTTTATATTTTAAAGATGGCTATGATTTATTGGTTGATATACCATATTCTTCTTTTGAAAATCAGATTTTGCGTGCTACAAGATTAGATTCTGTTATGAGGCAGAGAAAAACTGAAGAAAAAATGAATTAAAATTATAAAAAAGTGATGAAAATCATTTTTTTTATGGTCTTATTATGTTATAATGTGTATATAAGTACTGGGATACTAGTTTTGGAGTTGATGCAAATTTGAGGTATTTTATATTTAAATTTAATTTATGTATTTAAAAAAAATAAAAATTAAGAATTTTAGAAATATTAAATCTATGGAATTAGATTTAAATAAGAATATTAATGTTTTTATTGGTAATAATGCTCAAGGAAAGACTAGTATTTTAGAAAGTATATATGTTTTGGCTTTAACGAAATCTATGAGAACAACTGATGATGGGGAACTTATTTATAATCAAAGTGATTTTTCTTTGATTAAGGGGGAATTAAAACAAGAACATTATACAAAAAAAATGGAAATAGTAATTGAAAAGAATAAAAAAACTTTGAAATTAAATGGTAATTTGATAAAAAAAATGTCTGATTATGTTTCAATTTTAAAGATTATTATTTTTTCTCCAGATGATTTAGATATTGTTAAAAAATCGCCATCTGATCGAAGAAATTTAATGAATGTTGAACTTTGTCAATTATTTCCAAATTATATGAAGGTACTTAATGAATATAATAAAGTTCTGAAAATGAGAAATGAGTATATTCGAAATTATAATCAAAATATTAATTATGATTATCTTAATATTTTGACGGATAAATTAATTGAACGAGCTTTGGTAATTATGGATTATCGGGAAAAGTTTTTGCAAACTGTTAATCTTAATATTGAATCTGTTTATTTTAAAATTATGAAACAAAAGGGACTTAATGTTGTTTATGAGAAAAGTCTTAATATGAATAGTAAAGCGTCAATTCGTAATTTTTATCAGGATAATTTATACCAAGAATTATCTAAAAAAATGACTTTATTTGGTCCACATAGAGATGATTTTACATTTTATTTAGATGGGATGGATTTGAAGAGTTATGGTTCGCAAGGACAGCAGCGTTCGGCGATTTTGGCTTTTAAGTTGTCTGAGATTAATTTATTTAAGGAAAGTAGTGGTAATTATCCAATTGTTTTGTTGGATGATATATTTAGTGAACTTGATATTGAAAAGAGAAATCAATTATTAAAGTTTATTAAATCTAATATTCAGTTTATTATTACTACAACTGATATTAAAAATATTAGTTCAAAAATTTTAGATAAGGCTAGTATTTTTAAAATTAAAAATGGTGATATTGCTAGATAGGAGAGTGGAAAATGAGTAAAAAATTAGATGAAGGGCAAGAGTATAATAGTTCAGAAATTCAGGTTTTGGAAGGATTAGAGGCTGTTAGAAAACGTCCTGGTATGTATATAGGAACGACTGGCGTTCAGGGTCTTCATCATCTTGTTTGGGAAATTGTTGATAATGCAATTGATGAAGCTTTAGCTGGTTTTTGTGATTCTATTGAAATTGTAATTGGTAAAGAAAATTCAATTACTGTTCGAGATAATGGTCGTGGTATTCCTGTTGATATTCATCCAAAGACTGGGAAATCTACTGTTGAAACTGTTTATACTGTTTTGCATGCTGGAGGAAAATTTGGCGGCGGCGGTTATAAGGTTTCTGGAGGTTTGCATGGTGTTGGAGCATCAGTAGTAAATGCATTATCTTCTTGGCTTGAAGTTACTGTTTATAAAAATGGTGGTGTTTATTTTCAAAGATATGAAAATGGTGGTCATCCTGTTTCTGATTTAAAGAGAATTGGAGATTGTGAAAGTAATAAAACTGGTACTTATGTAACATTTTTACCAGATCCTACTATTTTTGAGGAAACTACTGTATTTGATTATGATACTTTGAGACAGAGAGTTAGAGAGCTTGCTTTTTTGAATAAAGGATTAAAGTTAATTTTGATTGATGAAAGAAATGATAAACGTGAAGAGTTTTTATACAATGGTGGTATAAGTGAATATGTTGCTTTAATTAATGCTAATAAAACTCCAATTCATGATACTATTGTTGATGTTTCTGGAATTGATAAGGATATTTCGATTGAAGTTGCTTTACAGTATAATGAATCTTATACTTCTTCTATTTATTCTTTTGTTAATAATATTAAAACTCCTGAGGGAGGAACTCATGAAGATGGTGTAAGACTTGCTCTTACTCGTGTTTTGAATAAGTATGCTAATGCTAATAATATGTTTAAGAATAAGGAAGATAGTTTGCTTGCAGATGATGTAAAAGAAGGTATTACGATGATTATTTCTTGTAAACATCCTAATCCACAGTTTGAAGGGCAGACTAAAACTAAACTTGGTAATATTGAAGTTCGTGGTATTGCTAGTAAAGTATTTGGAGATGCTTTTGAAAGGTTTTTAATGGAACATCCAGATGAGGCAAGGATTATTATAGATAAGGCTCTTACTGCTAGTAGAGCACGTGTTGCTGCAAAGAGAGCTCGTGAGCTTACAAGGCGTAAAGGGGGACTTGAGCTTACTAATCAATGGGGTAAGCTTACTGATTGTTCTTCAAAGGATGCTAGTATTTCGGAAATCTTTATTGTCGAGGGTGATAGTGCGGCTGGTCCTGCTAAACAGGGAAGAGATTCTAAGACTCAGGCTGTATTACCAATTCGTGGAAAGATTTTGAATGTTGAAAAAGCTCGTTTGGATAGAGCTTTAAGTAATGAGGAAATTAGAAGTATTATTACTGCATTTGGAACTGGTATTGGTGAAGAGTTTGATATAACTAAGCTTAGATATCATAAGATTATTATCATGACAGATGCTGATGTTGATGGTGCACACATACGTACGCTTTTGCTTACTTTGTTTTATCGTTATTTTAGACCTTTGGTAGAGCAAGGTCATGTTTATGCTGCTCAGCCTCCTTTATTTAAAATTAGTCATGGAAAAGTTAATAAGTATGTTTTAAATGAAGAAGAGCGTGATGCATATTTAGCAAATTTAGCACCAAATACTAAGTATGAGATTGTTCGTATGAAAGGTCTTGGTGAAATGGATTCTATTGAACTTAGAGAAACTACTATGCATATAGCGTCAAGAACTTTGATTAAGATTAATGTTGATGATGCTATGCTTGCAGATGAGACTTTCCAAATTTTAATGGGTGAGGATGTTGAACCTAGACGTAAGTTTATTGAAGATAATGCTCTTAATGTTAAGAATTTAGATGTGTAGGAGGTTTTAGATGGATAATATTAAAGATAAAGATGAATATATGGAATTGGAACAGCAAGAAGAACATGATAAGGTTGTAAATGTTAATATCTCTAGTGAAATTAAGACTTCATTTTTGGATTATTCAATGAGTGTTATTGTATCTCGTGCGATTCCAGATGTTAGGGATGGTTTAAAGCCTGTTCATAGACGTATTTTATATACTATGTATGAAGAAGGTATGACTCCTGATAAAAAGCATCAAAAGAGTGCAAATGCTGTTGGTGCAGTTATGGGTCATTATCATCCACATGGTGATGCTGCTATTTATGATAGTATGGTTCGTATGGCTCAGGATTTTACTTATCGTCATGAACTTGTTGATGGCCATGGAAACTTTGGTTCTATTGATGGTGATCCTCCAGCTGCTTCTCGTTATACAGAGGCAAGACTTGCTAAAATTTCTTTGGAACTTTTAAAGGATATTAATAAGAATACTGTTGATTTTGTTCCAAATTATGATGACCAAAGAAAGGAACCTGTAGTTTTACCTTCAAGATTTCCTAATATTTTATTT
>CAZEAD010000079.1:0-4154 GCA_964510115.1 uncultured Mycoplasma sp. | reverse complement strand
TTTCATAATTACCACCGAGTAATATTATAAACTATTTTTAAATATTTGTAAAAATCTTTATCATAAGAGGAGAAACAAATACTTCAAGTAATGTATAAATAATAGTAATTAAAACAGAAATAATTAAAACTTTAAAATACTTTTTCATCTGTTTTTTAAGATCAATATTCTTTTTCAAAAAAAGATATTTAATTAACTGCATACTAAATACAAAAGCTGCAATACTAATAAAAATAAAATTAGCTAAATAAACAATCTTTCCAGGGAAAACATAACAAAATATTCCAAGAATCCCTTTCATTCCATAATGGTTTAAAAGGCCTGAACAAGAAAAACCAAAACTAAAAGCTTCAATAAAATATAAAATAAATATCACCAAAATCCCTACAACACTAATACCAAGTACCCAAATAAAAAAAGTATTAGTTATATTCACTACCAAACTATCCCATAAAATCTCAAAATATTGATAATTATCAGGAACAGTAAAATATTCATACAAATTAGATTTAATCATAGCTTTATCATTAGTAGAGATATAAAAATAAAAAATAATACCAATAACAAACGCTATTAAAAAAAACGATACAAAAAATACAATTAAATTTTTAAAAGTTAACTGTTCCTTAATTTTACCTTTAATTTTTTCAAAAGAAGGTAATTTAAAACGTTTAGAATTATTATTTTTTAATTTCATTTTCACTTTTATCACCTAATTAAATCTATGCTGAGTAAACAAAATAATAATAACTAATAATCTACAAATTCCTCATAAATTACACAATAAATAACAAAAATTATTTCTAAAAATCAAGAAAAATGATATAATTTTCTTATAATGTTATAGGAGGTAACATAACATATGAATAAAACTGTTCAAAAAGTCGTAGCTATAGCAATGCTTTTAATTATGTTAGGCTCAGTTATAGCAAGTGTAGCAATATATTTCTTAAGTTAGTTTTTATTATAAAACTAATTTTTTTTTGAGTATTAAATAAAGAAATAAGAACACACTAATAACAGTAAATTATATCTGGAGGCAATATGGAATTATTAGTGTTATGTATTAAAATTTTCTTTGCTAGAATTATTGATGTCTCTTTAGGAACTTATAGGACTCTAACTACTGTTAAAGGAAAAAATATCACTGCAAGTTTCATTGGTTTTGTTGAAGTTTTAGTTTGGTTCTTAGTAGTAAAAGAAGCTTTAAATACCAATGTAAATAGTATCTGGATTGGCATAAGTTATGCTCTAGGATTCTCTGCTGGAACTTATCTAGGAGGTTTTATTTCAACAATTTTCATAAAAGGAACAATGTCTGTTTTCATAATTACTACCAAAGCTTATCCTAATATGATTAAAAAAATTAGAAAAAATGGTTTTGCCCTTTCTCTTCTAGATATCAAAAGTGAAAACAACAGTGATAAAAAGCATATGTTATTTATTGAAATAGATAAAAAATATCTTAAAAAATTAGAAAAACTAATCAAAGAAGAAGATGAAAAAGCTTTTATTGTCGCTAGTGAATCTCATTACGTCACAAATGGTTACTTCAGTGGAACAAGCAAATAAAAAGAACTAATCTTTTATTTCCATATAGAAATAAAAAGTAGTTCCTTTTTTCTTTTTACTAATAATTCCATACTCAATATTATATTGCTCAAAAATATTTTTTACAATGGAAAGCCCTAAGCCCGTTCCAATTTTATTTCTCTTATGCTTTTTCTTAGTTCTATAATACTTTTCCCAAACAAGATTTATTTCATCTTTATCAATACCTTTACCTGTATCAGAAACCGAAACTTTTACTTTTCCTTTTTCTTTTTTTAATTCAATTATAATTTTCTTATCATCACCAGTATAATTAATCGCATTATTAATTAAATTATAAATAACTTGTTCAATTCTTTTTTGAGAAGTGAAAACAAAATACTCATCATCAGCATTAAAAATAAATTCATATCCTTCATCTTGCATAATAGTATAACGTTTCAAAATACTTTCAATCAATTTATTAAGAGAAAGCTTCTCTTCCATAAATTCCTCACTAGAATTTTCCAATTTTGATAAATCTAAAATGTCATTAACTAAAATAGTAAGTCTATCTACTTCTTCAGTAATAATATTTAAATTTTCCTCCCTTTTTTCTTTGTTATCATAATTCAAATCACGAGCAGCTTCAGCATAAGCTTTAATCATTGTAAGTGGAGTTTTCAAATCATGAGAAACATTAGCCATTAAATCACGCCTTAACTCATCAGTTTTAGCAAGTTCTGCCGCTGCTTCATTAAGAGTTTCCGATAACTCAACAATCTCATAACAAGATGAATCAGTATCAAAATTAAAATTATAATCTTTATTTTTTAACTTCTTTGCCCCTTCATTAAGTCTAACAATTGGTTTTGATATATGTCTTGAAATAAAAACAGATATTAAAATTGACATCGATAAAACAATAAGAGCGATATAAATAAACTGCCCTTTTAAAATAGTAATACTACTATCTAAAGGAACCAATGAAGTACTAGCAAAAACATAAGTCAAATCATCAATTTTTGTCCCATATACTAAAGTATTATTATTAAAATTAGGGTTTACAATTTCAACCTTTTGTAAATCTTTACCACTTTCAATAAACTGTTTTTGAAACAAAACCAAAGAATTACTTTTAGAAGAAATACACCTCTTATTATAACTAGAAGAAGAATACAAAGTATTTCCATTATTAACCAGTTCCACACAAATACTATTATTATGAGTAATCACATCATACATTGATTCATAATCATCATCTTCATAAGCCTTTTTAAACAACGAAATCGATTGCTTCAAAGCATTAGACTGCTCATATCGATAATAAGTATTTAAAAAAACAACCTGAAATAAATACAAAAAAACAAGTATTAATACTGAAAAACCAATTAAATAAAGTAAAATATTAGTTTTAATACTAAATTTATCTGATTTCAAATTTATATCCTACCCCTCTTACCGTTTTTATTAAATTTCTATATTCACCCAAACTATTTCTAAGCATTTTAATATGTGTATCAATTGTTCTATCATCTCCAAAAAAATCATATCCCCAAACTTTATTTAAAAGTTGTTCCCTTGAAAGAGCAACATTTTTATTATCTAAAAAGAAAACTAATAAATCATATTCTTTAGGAGTCAAAACAACTTCTTCCCCATCTATATACAAAGCATGACCCATTTTATTAAGTTTTAAAGTTTTATAAGAAAAACTATCATCCTGTAATTGATATCTTTTTAAAATAGCTTTCACACGAGCCACTAATTCCTTAGGAGAAAAAGGTTTAGTCAAATAATCATCAATTCCTAAATCAAAACCCATAAGTTTGTCATACTCATCTCCCCTAGCAGACAATATAATAGTAGGGATATTTTTAGACTTTTTAATCTCCTTATAAGCACTGTATCCATCCAATTTAGGCATCATCAAATCAAGTACAACTAAATCAATATCATTTTTCAAAGAAATAGAAATAGCTTCCTCTCCATTTTCAGCTTCTATAACTTCAAAACCTTCATTTTCTAAATATTGACGTATAATATCCCTTATTAATTTTTCATCATCAGCCACTAAAACTAACATACCTACCTCCTGATACTTATTATACTACAACTAATTAATAGAGCAAAACAATTAATCAAAAATAAAGAAAGAGGTAAAAATATGGATTGGGTTTTTTAATTTTAAATTCAAATTTATACTTAAATCGGAGCGAAATAATAAATATAAGTAAAATTTTAATTTTCCTCTTTCAATAATTATTTTAAAAAAACGATATGTATTTTTTATGGCTTAATTGTGAAAATTTAGTGAAAGCAAATAAATTATAAAAACAATAAAATACAAAAGCAGGAACAAATCCTGCCCATTAATCTTCCAAATTTTTTAACATATTATCTATCAATATACCATACCCATTCTTTGGAGAATCAACCACTACATAATTGACAGCTCCAATTAATTTATCGTTTTGTGTTATAGGAGACCCACTCATACCTTGAACTACTCCACCAGTCATCTTAAGTAGTTTTTTATCGGTAATTTCAAATAAAATATTTTTACTATCATCATTTTTATTTATTTCTCCACCAGCGGCTATATAGTCAACATCATTTACCCA
>CAZEAD010000078.1:0-4164 GCA_964510115.1 uncultured Mycoplasma sp. | reverse complement strand
TAGAAGGAGAAAATGAACCTATTGGAATACTACTATGTGCAGATAAAGATGATGCAGTAGTTGAAATGACTTTAGGAGATGAAGTTAAAAATATATATGCTTCTAAATATTTAACTTACTTGCCTACAAAAGAAGAATTGATTAAAATAATTGAAGAAGAAAAAGAATTATATGAACTCTCTAAGGAAGAAGGTGTAAAAAATGAATGGAAATAAAGAAAATGTTCTTAATAAAAGTGTAATCAACTGGTACCCAGGACACATGGCCAAAACAAAAAGATTAATTAAAGAAAACCTTAATTTAATAGATATAATCTATGAAATAATTGACTCACGTGTTCCATATAGTGCCAGAGTGCCAGATATAGATGATATAACTAAAGATAAACCAAGAATTCTCATATTTACCAAGTATGATTTATGTGATAAAAAAGAAACTGATAAATTTATAGAATATTACAATCAAAAAGGATATTATACTTTAAAATATGATTTGACTAAAAACTGTAACTTTGAAGAATTATTTAATCTTAGTAGAAAAATCCTAAGTAAAAAAATAGAAAAAAATAAAGCCAAAGGTATAAAAAAAGATAGCATTAGAGCTTTAGTAGTGGGAATACCAAATGTAGGAAAATCAACATTCATTAATCAAGTCGTTGGTAAAAAAGTAGTCACAACAGGCAATAAGCCAGGAGTAACCAAGAATCTAAATTGGATTAGAGTAAGAAAAGATATTGAACTTTTAGACAGTCCAGGGATTTTGTGGCCACGCCTTGAGCCAGAAACAGTAGCATACAATTTAGCTAGTACCACCGCCATCAAAGAAGAAATACTACCAAAAGATGAAATAGCAATTTATATTTTGAAATTTCTTGAAAAGTATTATAATCCCATTTTAAAAGAAAACTATAGTATTACAACATTAGAAGATATAGAAGAAGCTTTTGATATAATAGGAAAGAAAAAAGGATGTTTGATGAAAGGCGGTATAGTAGATGATGAAAAACTATTAACAGTCATCATCAACGATATCAAACAAGGAAAAATAAAAGGAATCACCTTTGATAGGAGTGAAAATCTTGAACAAAACTGAAATAATAAACAGAATAAAAAGCCTTAATCTTCCTAAAGAAGAATACATAATAATAAGTGGTGCATCTATGGTAGTTCAAGGACTGAAAGAAGAAACAAAAGACATAGATATATCAATATCAGCTAATCTTGAAAAAAAACTATCTAATCTTCCATATCACTTTGGTATTAATGGTGGCAAAGTATATGAACTACCCGATATAGAACTATTTAGAGACTTCTATGAAACAACAGACTATATCGAAATAGAAGGAATCAGATACGCAACTTTAGAAAGCGTCTTAAAACTCAAAAAAACATTAAATAGAAAAAAAGATCAAAAGGACATTAAAGCCATAGATTTAGCACTATGCTTAAAAGATAATTATCGCTATGAAAAAGACTTAATAAATAAAGGAATAAAATTAATAGCAGGAGTAGACGAAGTAGGACGTGGTCCCCTTGTAGGACCAGTTGTAGCGGCAGCGGTCATTCTACCATTAAATTACACTCTAGAAGGACTTACTGATTCCAAAAAACTTAGCGAGAAAAAAAGAGAAAAGTTCTACGATATTATAATGCATGATGCTATAAGTGTTGGAGTAGGAATCATCAGCGAAAAAATAATTGATGATGTAAATATTTACGAAGCTACTAAACTAGCTATGCAAAAAGCAATATCAAAACTAGAACCCAAACCAGAACACATTTTAATAGATGCGATGCCATTAAATATTGCAACCCCAACAACATCCATTATAAAAGGAGATATTAAAAGCATTAGCATTTCTGCTGCCTCAGTCATTGCCAAAGTTACCAGAGATAGAATTATAGATGAATTAGGAGAACAATATCCATATTATAATTTTAAAAAGAATAAAGGGTATCCTACCAAAGAACATTTAAAAGCAATAACTGAACATGGCATCATTAATGAACATCGTAAAAGTTATGGCCCAATAAAAGATTATTTAAATAATTTATAAAAATTAGGATTAAATCATTTTCTTTGCTAATAATATAGAGAATGATTTTTAAATTTGTAAAACTAATATTATCAACCTTAAAAAAATTGACAAATTTAAATAATTAGTTTATATAATTAGAAGTGAGGACGTGAATATATGAAAAATCTAGTAATAGTAGAGTCACCATCAAAAAGTAAAACAATTGAGAAATATTTAGGAAAAGATTATAAAGTAGTATCTTCAAAAGGACACATAAGAGATCTCAAAACATCAGGAAAATATGGTCTTGGAGTAGATATAGACAATGGATTTAAACCAGAATATGAACCAATAAAAGGTAAAAAGAAAGTTATTACTGAACTAAAAAAAGAAGCCAAATCATCAGATATGGTGTATCTTGCATCAGATCCCGACCGCGAAGGAGAAGCCATTGCTTGGCATTTAAAAGACGCTATGGGTTTAAAAGATCAAGATTATCAAAGAGTAGTTTTTCATGAAATCACTAAAAATAAAGTAATCGAAGCATTTCAAAACCCTGGTAAAATTGATGATAATTTAGTAAAAAGCCAAGAAGCACGTAGAATTTTAGACCGAATCATTGGTTTCCGCTTATCAAAACTTATGCAAAGTAAAACAGGTGGAAAAAGTGCTGGTCGTGTTCAAAGTGTAGCCTTAAAGCTGATCGTTGATCGTGAAGATGAAATAAATGCTTTTATTCCCGAAGAATATCATACCATAACAGGATATTTTGATGATTTTGAGGCCACATTATATGCTAAAAAAGTAAATAATCAAGAAGAAGAATTAGAAATAAAAACAAAAGATGAAGCAACAGAAATCATTCAAAAGTTAGATAAAAAATTCATTTTAGAAAGTCAAAATAAAAAAAGTAAAAGTAAAAAAGCTCAACCACCATTTACAACCTCAACTCTTCAACAATTAGCATCCACAAAATTAGGTTTTTCTGGTAAGAAAACCATGAGCATAGCGCAAAAACTATATGAAGGAATTGATATAGGAACAGAAACAACAGGTTTAATTACCTATATGAGAACAGATTCTATAAGACTTAGTGATGAGTTTGTAAATAATGGATATAATTATATTAAAAACAATTATGGAGAACAATATTTAGGTAGTGTTAAATTTTCAAAAAAGAAAGAAAACATTCAAGATGCTCATGAAGCAATAAGACCTACCAATCTTTTAAACACTCCAGAAAAAGTAAAACAATATTTAAAAGATGATGAATACAAACTATACAAAATGATATATATAAGAGCACTAGCATCCTTATTTAAAGATGCAAGTCAACTACAAACAACAATAATATTAAATAATAATTCCTATTTATTTAAAACAACAGGAAGTGTTATAGTCTTTGATGGTTATTTAAAAATATATCAAGAATATGAAGCAACCGAAGACAAAATATTACCAGATTATGAAGGACAAATACCAGTCTTTGAAGCACAAAAAATTGAGGATGAAGAACACTTTACTAAACCAAAACCACGATATACCGAAGCTAAACTAATCAAAGAATTAGAAGAACTAGGAATAGGTAGACCATCAACTTATGTAAAAATAATCGATACCCTAAAAGAAAGAGAGTATGTCACTTTAATTGAAAAAAAATTTGTTCCAACTGAAATTGGAATCTTAACCACTAGAAAACTTCAAGAATTCTTTTCCAGCTTAATAAACGTTGAATACACTGCTAATATGGAAACAGACCTAGATAAAGTAGCAGAAGGCAAACTAGTCTGGAATAAACTTTTAGAGGACTTTTACCAAGATTTCGCACCACAAGTTACTAATGCTTTTAATAACATGGAAAAAGAAGGACCAAAAGAAACTGGAGAACTATGTCCCGAATGTAAAAGTCCACTAGTAATTCGAAGTGGCAAATATGGAGAATTTACTGCTTGTAGTAACTACCCAACTTGTAAATATATCAAAAAAGAAGAAAAAACCAAAGAAATTGTTGCAACTTGTCCAAAATGTCAAGGCAATATAATTACCAAAAAAACCAGAAAAGGTAAAATATTCTATGGATGTGATAACTTTCCGAAATGCGATTTTGCTCTTTGGGATAAACCACTTTCTAAAACTTGCCCAAACTG
>CAZEAD010000077.1:0-4262 GCA_964510115.1 uncultured Mycoplasma sp. | reverse complement strand
CTATATTGCCTTAAAAGAAGGAACATCACAAACAGAAGCCTTATATAGAATAGTTCGAATTAATGAAAATAATTCAATAAGATTAATAAGAGAAGAAGGAATAAACAATAATGCTACATATGCAATAACTACCAATACTGGTATTGATGGTATGTATATAAGTAATACCAATTCAGGAACAGGAGACAATATGGGAATTGCTGCCAGACTTAATAGTTGGTATCAAACAAACTTAAGCTCAATCGGTCAAATAGTAGATAGCAGTTTTTGTGAATCATTCAAAGTAGCATATACAAAAGCTTGGTTAATAAATAATGAAGAAGTATTAGAATACCAAGATTACTCAGCAAGTTTAAAATGTCCAACAGATAGCAATGGTCATAACTATTATAATTCCAAAATAGGATTATTAACAGTTGATGAAGGAATCTTATCAGGGATGAGATTTTATAATATCAATAACAATAGCTATCTATTAAATGGTAATGTATGGTGGACCACGAGTCCACTTGGCGTAAGATATAAAACAATATCTGCTTTATGGGTCGGCAGAGATGATGGAAGATTATCATCTAGTGACGCAACAACTTCAAATTTAAATACAGTAAGACCAGTAATATCATTAAAAGCAGATACAACTGTAAGTGGAAATGGAACGATAGATAACCCATATAGAATTGCCGGATAAAAATATTTATCAATTTAAATGATATAAAACACTTAAAATTAAAGTATGCTATTTCTTTTTAATAGCATATTTTTATATGCAGCAATAAATATCTTAAGAAAATAAATCTAAACTCTTTAAAAAAAGTCTAATCTTTGATAAACTATAAATAGTCAAAAAAAGGAAAATAGGTGGTAAAAATGGGAAAAGTAATATCTTTAATAAATCAAAAAGGTGGCGTAGGCAAAACAACAACAAGTATTAACCTATCAGCATCCCTTGCAATACTTAATAAGAAAGTTTTATTAATCGATTTAGATCCCCAGTGCAATGCAACAACAGGTATTGGATTAAATAAAGGCGAAATAGAAAAAAGCATATATAATGTTTTAAATGGAACATGCAAAATTGAAGATGCAATTATAAAAACAAAATATAAAAATCTATATGTTTTACCAGCAAACATCAATTGAGCGGTTATAGATATTGAAATAATTGATAATAGTAGAGAAAATCCAAACTTTATAAGAACAGATCAATTAAAAAATCATATTGAGAAAATAAAACCAAGTTTTGATTTTATTATAATAGATTGCCCTCCTGCTCTAGGAATAATTACAACAAATGCTCTAACAGCTTCTGATTCTGTTATTATTCCAGTTCAATGTGAGTATTTCGCACTTGAAGGAATAACTCAATTATTAAAAGCAATTATGTATACACAACAAAACTTAAATCCAAACTTATCAATTGAAGGAGTTTTGTTAACAATGTTAGATGTTAGAACTAATTTAGGAGTATAAGTTGTCGAAGAAATAAGAAGTTACTTTAAAGATAAAGTATATAATACAATTATACCAAGATTAATCAGATTAACAGAAGCTCCATCACATGGAAAACCAATTATAGCCTATGATCCAAAAAGTAAAGGATCAGCAGCTTATTTAAATTTAGCGAAAGAGGTGATTGAAACCAATGAGTGAACAACCTAAAAGAAGAGCCTTAGGTCGAGGCTTAGAAGAACTATTTAATATCGAAGATATCAGCTATGGCAAACTAGAAGAGAAAATAATGGAAACAGCTAAAGATGAAGAAATCAAAGAACTTCCATTAGACGAAATAAGACCAAATCCCTATCAGCCAAGAAAAACCTTTGATGAGGAAAAACTTCAAGAATTAGCAAATTCTATTACAGAATATGGAGTTTTTCAACCAATAATTGTCAAAAGAAGCATTAAAGGATACGAAATAATTGCTGGAGAAAGAAGATATCGAGCATCTAAACTAGCGGGTAAAACTACCATTCCTGCCATCATAAGAGACTTTACTGATAATCAAATGATGGAAATAGCTATTCTTGAAAACCTACAAAGAGAAAATTTAAATGCTATCGAAGAAGCGCTTGCTTATAAAAGCCTTCAAACAACATATAATTTAAATCAAGAAGAATTAGCTAAAAAAGTTGGAAAAAGTCGTAGTCACATTACAAATATGTTAGGTTTATTATCTTTGCCAGAACATACAAAAGAATTAGTAATATCAAATAAAATTACTATGGGACATGCTAGAGCTTTATCTAAATTAGAAGATCAAGACAAAATTAATGCTTTAGCAGACAAAATATCAAATGAAGATCTAAGCGTTAGAGAAATTGAAGAAATATCAAAACAACAAGAATATAAAAAGAAAAATAAAATTTCTACATCATCTTTATCAAATGAATATCTTGATTTGCAAAACAACTTATCAGAATATTTAGGTACTAAAGTTACAATAACAAAAAACAAATTAGAAATAAAATATACAAACAAAAACGATTTAAACAGAATTTTAGATATAATTAATTACAAACAAGACTAAGAGGCACTATGGAAGAAAAAAAATATGATATTGGCACTAAAGTAATTATGAAAAAACAGCATCCATGTGGAACAAATTTATGGGAAATAATAAGAATTGGAGCCGATATAAAAATAAAATGTATAGCTTGTAACAGAGTTATAATGATGCCTAGAATAGAATTTAATAAAAAATTAAAAAAAATAGTAGATGGTGATAAATAATGAAAAAAAAGAAAAAACTAAAAAAATTTAATCTACACCCTATTACAGGATATATCCTTTTAACGATAATAGTTATATTACTAAGTTTCATCTTATCAAAATTTAATGTTTCTTCTACTTATAGTAGTATCAACCAATCAACAAACCAATTAGAACAAACAATTGTTGAAGTAGAAAACTTGTTAAGTTATGATGGAATTAAAGCAATTATCAGCAATGCAGCCTCAAACTTTATAAGTTTTAGTACCCTATCAACTTTGATAATAACCTTAATAGGAATAGGTATAGCTGAAGCAACTGGATTACTCCAAGCTGTAATGAACAAAAAATTTGCAAAAATTAATCCTAAAATAATTACTTTTATCCTATTCTTATTAGCAGTATTTTCAAGTATTGTAAACGAAGTTGGATATACAGTACTAATTCCTTTAGGAGCCCTACTCTTCTTATTTAATGGGCGAAACCCTTTAGCAGGAATTGCAACTTCTTTTGCAGGAGTAGCCTTTGGATATGGAATAAGTTGCTTTGTTGGAACAGTAGATATTAGTCTTTTACCATATACAATTAGAGCAGCCCACTTAATAGATAGTGAAATATATGTTAGAATGACCTCAAATCTTTATATTATGATCGCAGCATGTATTATAATTTCTATTGTTGGAACTATAATTACTGAAAAATTTATTGTTAAAAAATTTGGAAGATATGTATTTAAAACCAGAGATGATTTAGGAAACACTAAAGAAATAGAATACTTAGATTTACAATATGAAGAGCAAAAAAAGATACTAGAAGAAACCAAAGAAAAAGTAGGATTAAGATATGCTACCATAACAGCAATAGTAGTACTATTTATCTTCATATATATGATTATTCCTGGTTTACCATTGTCAGGAATGCTTCTAGATTTAAAACAAACAGCCTATGTTGACCAACTATTTGGCGCTAATTCCTATTTTCAAGATGGTTTTACCTACTTATTAGCAATTTTCTTTGCAACAACAGGAATAGCATATGGAATTGGAGCTAAAAGTATTAAAAGTGATCGAGATTTATTTATAAAATTAGGAGAACAAATAGGAAAAATTGGCGAAATATTAGTAACATTATTTTTCGCAACTCAATTTATAGCTATCTTTAGATCAACAAATATTGGAACAATAATAGTTTCAAATCTAACAAACATGTTAAAATCGATTCCTTTATCAGGAATAGTCTTAATAGTATTTGCTATGCTAATTATCGCTATTAGTAACATTTTTGTAACAAGCTCTTTAAATAAATGGGCAATAATTTCTCCAGTACTTGTGCCAATGATGATGCAACTTAATATGTCTCCAGCCTTTGCTCAAATGGTCTTTAGAGCAGGAGAATCGATGACAAATGGAATAACTCCCCTTCTACCATACTTTGTTATTTACATTGGATACTTAAATATATATAATAAAGAAAGCGACAAAGCATATGGACTAAGAAGAGGCTTATCAATGATGATGCCATACCTAATAGGGTTGGCAGTTACTTGGTTAGTA
>CAZEAD010000076.1:0-4264 GCA_964510115.1 uncultured Mycoplasma sp. | reverse complement strand
ATAGCATACTTTTTGTATGCAAGGAGGAATAAACTATGCAAACAAATATTCGCCATGGGGGGGGGGGTACATTAAATAAAAACCCACTCAAAAAGATAAAGAAGATGAACATTATCATCTTTGCTTTGGTGGGGATATCATTATTTTCATTAACCACATTTACAAGTTATGCCTTATTTACAAATGAGACTGAAGGACAAAATACCCTAAGTTTAACAGTATCAACCGCAGGTAAAATATCCATAAGAATATTCGCTCAAGATACAGGGACAGAAGTAGGGACATTATCAAATCATCAAAACATAATTAAATTTAATGTCAAAGATGGATATGTTTATGAAGATAACTCCCTTTCTTGTACAACAGATGGGGAGGCGACTTATAACAAAGCAACCAATATTTTAACAATAAACAATGCTACTAAAAATGGAACATGTGAAATAAGCTATGTTGCAGGATATCAAAAACTATATGACATGATAGTTAGTGAACCCTTAAATGAGAATAATGGCCTTTTTGCAACCGATCAGACAAACACATGGGAATTATCATATTATTATCATGGAAATGTAGATAATAATTATGTAAAACTAACTGAGA
Organism: uncultured Mycoplasma sp.; assembly: GCA_964510115.1. GTDB lineage: Bacteria > Bacillota_I > Bacilli_A > RF39 > UBA660 > UMGS1572. The sequence continues at coordinate 3,664 of CAZEAD010000076.1, read as the reverse complement.
AAACAGGAGATGCGTTATATAGAATCGTTAGAACTAATGAAGATGGAAGCATAAGATTAATAAGAGAAGAAGGCATAAACAATAATACAACTTATTATTTCAATGCAGATGACTATCATGATTATATATATATCTATTATAGCCAAGCTACTAAGGAAAATGGCATAATGAAAATATTAAATGATTGGTATGATAGTGCAATTAGTACCAGTACATTTGCTTCTAAAGTAGTAAATAGCAGTTACTGCGAACAAGCTAAAATAACTTGGCATACTAATACAACCCCGATTGTTGGTAATGTAACCATGAGTACAGAAGTAAGTGCGTATACCCCAAACTTAAGACATCAAAAAGATGCTAATGATAAAGGACCAATCAACTCCAAAGTAGGATTACTAACATTAGATGAGGCTATAATGGCAGGAATCCCAATATATGGAAGCAATCAATCAAGCCAACAAAATGTATATTTGAAAAATAGTTCTAAATGGTGGACAATGTCCCCAGCTGGTTATAATAGTAGCAGTTTAACAGGAGTATGGACTGTAAATGTAGGAGGCCACCTTGCTAAAAGCAATACATACAGCGATAAATGTTTAATAAGACCAGTAATATCATTAGATAAAAACGTTCAAGTAAAAAGTGGAAATGGAACAATAACTAATCCATACACTATATTGTAAAAAACGTAGTAGAAATAATAACGATTGCCATATCCAAGCCTTTTTACTAGCACGATTTTTATTACCATTATGATCAACTAATTCTTTGATAACATCATATTTTTCTTTTTCATTCATTCTTAATACAACCTTTCCCATTTTACCAACTAAGTAACATATTACATAAGAGTGAGACATTTTCACAAGTTAATCATAAGCTTCTATAATAATCCAATATTAATGTTGAAAAAAATCTGAATAAATGTTATTATATATATAACATAAACAATAAAAAAGAAGGGTAATACTATGAGTATAAAAAAGAAAAAAAAGATATTGTATACTATATGTGGTATATTTCTAATTTTATCATTTATTTCTATAGGTTCATACGCTTATTTAAGATTTACAACTTATGGAAGTGATAACCTAATAAAAGCAGGATGTTTAAAAATAACAACGTTATCAGAAACTGCAGGCATTAATATTCCTGATGGTATTCCAACAACCGATGGAGATGGCATACTAACAACACCATATACTATAACTATCAAAAACACCTGTAACGTTGATGCTAATTATACAACCACACTAAATGCTATTAATAATTCTGATTTGACAAATAAAAGCAAAATTAAATTGGCAGTAAATGGCTCAGTAACAAAAGGCCCAAAATTACTATCAGATACAAAAGAATATCCAGTTGTAACTCTAGCAGAAAAACCAGAAATCGTCAAAGAAAGTTATTTACTTGACAGTGGAATTTTAAAAATAAATGAAGAAAAAACTTATGAAATAAGGTTATGGATAGATATAAATGCTACAGAATTTATAGGAAGTTTTGAAAGTAAAGTAATAATTGAAGCAACAAATGCTAATGAAACTTCATCAGTTACTAATTTAGCTAATAATTGGAAAAGCTATTTAGATGGTAAAATAAACATTTCTGAGGTAGAAACAATATATACTGAAAATAAAATAGATAATAGCACTTCTAGACCAGTTACAGTTAATGGTTTTGAAACTACAGCATCATTAATAGAAACAATAGATGTTTCAGAACAACAAAATGGGGAGGTACTATTAAAAGTCTATCGATATACAGAACAATCAGGAACATCGTATAAAGACAAATATATACTTGTAATTCAACAAGATGGTGAAGTAATAGCACCAGTAAATTCTAGTGGTTTATTTGAAGGATTTAATTCCTGTACTAATATTGATTTAACAAATCTAAATACCTCGAACGTAACAAATATGGAGAATATGTTTAAAGGATGTACTAATTTAGAAAATTTAGATTTAACAACATTTGATACTAGCAAAGTAACAAACGCAGAAGGAATGTTTTCATCTGGAGAATCAACTGGCAATATATCAGCCACAATAAAAGTTGATAATGATAAATGGACATTAACATCTGATGACTATAAAGGTAATGTCAATATTACAGATGATACAGGCGATACAGCAGTAGCTAATTTATCAAAAGATTGGAAAAGCCTTATAGGAAGTAGGACATTAAGATCAGGAATATACACTGAAAACACAATAGATGCTACCGAATCAAGAACAATTAATAATATGGCAGTTACATTAAAAGAAACGATAGATGTCTCAGAACAAAAAAATAACAAAGTCTTGCTAAGAATATATGAATACAAACAGAGTCAATTTATAACTCGCTATTTAGGAGTCATCCAGCAAGAAGGGGGAGTAATAGCCCCAACAGATTCTAGTTCTCTGTTTGAAGGAATAGCCACAACATATATTGACTTAGAACATTTGAATACTTCGAATGTAACTAATATGAGCAGAATGTTTGCAAATAGCACTGAATTAGACACATTAAATATAACAACACTTGATACAAGCAAAGTCACAAATGCAACTTCAATGTTTGAAGGATGCGATAATTTAGTAGAAATTAACGTTGGTTGCTCATGGACCTTAACTTCATCAGATTATGGAACATTAACAGGAACGATTAACACTGTTTGTTAACGATAATTTAATAGCTATAATAAATTTGAAAGTATGTAAATAAGATGTTAAACAATTAAAAAAACATCAAAAAAACATACTTTTTAATTACAATAATTTATCACTTTAAACCTTGATTTTTATACCTTAAATTGCTAAATTATATATAAAGGGAGGTAATATTGATGTATTGTCCACTAGGAATCAAAACTGATTACAGTTTACTATCGAGTTTAATTAAAATAGATAGACTAATCATTTATCTAAAAAAATATAATATTACCTCATGTGCTATTTGTGATGATAATTTATTTGGAACAATGGAATTTTATCATAAAATGCAAAATAATAATATTAAACCAATCATTGGCCTTGAATTAACAATTGAAGAAAATAAAATATATCTTTACGCTAAAAATTATCAAGGATATTTAAACTTAGTTAAATTAGAAAATAAAAAAAATCTTGAAAAAATAACTTATCAAGATTTATCTTCATTCCATGAAAACCTTATTTGCCTAACTAATATAGATAATCCCAAAAAAGAACAACTAAAAAAAATCTATTCCGATTTTTATATTACTGCATCCTCTAAAGAAGAAGAAAACTTAATATTAAAAGAAAACTATAATCCCATTTTTTTCTATGAAATAAGATACTTAGAACAATACGAATATAAATATCTTCCATATTTATTTTTAATAAGAGATGGTAAAACAATTAAAGATGGTTTAAACTTTAAATATCAAAATAACCACTTATATTCATCTGAAGAAGTAAAAGACAAAATAGGTATTACTTCTCTTACAAACACTCTAATATTAGCGGATTTATGTAATTTCACTATAGAACACAATCTATATATGCCTAAGTATAATATTCCAAAAGAAAACAATAATACTACTAAAGAATATCTAATTAACTTAAGCAACAAAGGATTATTTAAAAGATTAAAAGGAAACATTACTAAAGAGTACCAAGATAGATTAAACTATGAATTAAGTATAATTATAAAA
>CAZEAD010000075.1:0-4294 GCA_964510115.1 uncultured Mycoplasma sp. | reverse complement strand
CCAGCAGGGCAAGAAGTTCCTGGGTGACCTGGAGGATGACACTCAGGCGTCCGGTGCCCAGAACGTTCCGGCGGTGGGAGACTCCGGCGCGCCCGCGCCCTCTGAGAACCAGACGCCGGATCAGCGCATGGCCAACGCCCGCGTGGCGGTCAAGGCCCTGCTCGGAAAGGAGGGTAAGTAAGCCATGAAGGAACTTGGAAGAAAGCTGGGCGATATGGAGTACGATGGCCTTATCACTGACCTCACTCCTAAGCCCCAGGTGCGCGGCGGCACCATTGCCAAGCTGACCACCACCACAGTCTACAAGCGGGGAACGCTTCTGTCGAAGTCTGCCAAGGACGGCCTGCTCCACATCCTGGGTGAGGCCCCCCCTGCTCCCGCTTCCGGCGAGACGGCGGACACCTACACCCCGGACTGCATCCTGTGCGATGACACTGAGGTGGGTACCACCGAGGATGTGAAAGTCGCCACCTACACGGCCGGATGTTTTGATCCGGGAAAGGTGACGGTGGCTAAGGATTACACCATCACCGAGGGCGACAAAGACAATCTGCGTATGCGCAACATTGTCTTCAAAGCTGCCGCCCCCGCCATTTAAGGAGGGTAATACAATGCCTGCTACACTGAATTTCTTCGACACCTACGTCCTCAAAGCCATCACGGAGGAAATTGTGCCCGTTCCGTCTTTCTTCCGTGATCGGTATTTCATCACTGGCGAGGACGACGTTTTTGACGCCGATAAGGTGCTCACCGAGTATATGCGGGGCGACCAGAAAATGGCGGCCTTCGTGGATATGCGCGCTGGGGACATCCCCATTGGACGCCAGGGCTACGAGATCCACGAGTACGAGCCTGCCTACATCGCCCCCTCCCGCCTTCTCACCATGGATGAGCTGAAAAAGCGTGGTTTCGGCGAGGCCATCTACGCCAATTCCACTCCCGCCCAGCGGGCGGCCCGTCTGCAACTCCGCGACCTGACCGACATGGACAGACGCATCCGCCGCCGCGAGGAGTGGATGGCTGTTCAAACGATGATCAACAACGCCTGCACCATGCAGACCTACATGGACGACAAAACGGAGGGCGAGGTGCTGCGTGTCAGGTTCTTCGATGACACCAGCGATCACGCTTTCACGGTCGCCAAGCAGTGGAGCGACCCGGATGGTGATTTCTTCGGCGACGTCGAGGCTATGAGCACGCTCCTGTCTGACCGCGGGCTGCCTGCCGTTGACCTGATTCTCGGCCCCAAGACGGCTTCTACTATTGTGCGGAACAAGGATGTGCGCGACACGCTGAATAAACAGAGCGGCATCATTGTCGGGGAGATCAGGCAGACGCTCACCAGCTACCCCGGCGTGGTGTTCATGGGTGTGCTCAACTTCGGCGGGTTCGATTTAAACCTGTTTAAGGTCAATGAGACCTATGTGGACACCTCCGGCGCAACACAGAAATATTTTCCTGCGAACGCTGCCATGGTCACAGCCCCCAAGTGCGGTCACCTGATGTATGGCCGTGTCACTCAGATCGACTACGGCTCCACTGAGCCCGCCACCCATGCTGGCCTCCGCATCCCCAAGTTCAGCATCGACCAGGACAAGGATCAGCGGAAGCTCCGTCTGGCTACCCGTCCTCTGGCTGCGCCGTTCAACTACTGCCCCTACATCTTCGCCGCCAATGTGGTGGCGTGACCTGGCCGGAAGGAGTGCGCCATGAGAGTCAAAATTATTTCTGGCACCTACGGATGGAGACCCGATAAAGACGGTTCGGTGGAACCTGTGTCCAAGGGCGGCACCTGTGAAGTATCTGATGCTGAGGCTGTCCGGTTGGTAGGGCTCGGCGTTGCCTCCTATGTGGAGCCTCTCGCAGAGGCCCCCAGTGTGCCCCCTGCGCCGCCCCCTGGCGTCGAGGAACCGCCTGCCCCGCCCCAGGATACCCCCGGTGAGGAACCGCCCACAGGGCCGCCCGTAAGCGGCGGGGAGGGCGATCCTGACGCGGCGGAGGTGGCGCGGCTGGAGCGTATGCAGCGGCCCGATCTGGAGCAGATGGCCGCAGACCTGGGCGTGGACTCTGCGACTATCTTCGGCGCGAAGAACAAGCACGACCTGGCCGTTCTGATCGTGGCCGCCGGTGAGCCGGAGGACGGCGAGGTTCCTCCTGACCTGGGGGCCGGGGACATCGTGCAATGAGCAAGTTCAAGGACATGGTCAAGCGGGACATCCACAAGGTCTTTCTGAACACCAGCGAGTTTGCCGAGAACCGCACCGTCCGATATGACGGGGAGGAATACCCGGATATTCACGTGGTGCTGGAGGGGCCTGTGCAGGAAAAGCGTGACCGCCTGACCGATGACCATGTCCGGGGCCTCCATGTGATGACCGCCACCCTCTACTGCGCCCAGGAAGACATGGGCGGAAAGGTACCGAAGCAAGGCACCAGCCTGGAGATCACCACCCGCGAGGGCGGGAGGTTCTTTCAGAAATACTACGTGGTGGCGTCCACCAGCCACATGGGGATGCTGCACGTTGAACTGGAGGCGATGGCACAGTGAGCGAGAGCGGCATCAGCCGGGAGGCGCGGGTACACGCCGGCGGGGGCGAATACCTTGGCCCTACCGACAGCGGCGGCTTTGCCGGAATACAGCTGTCCGTGGCCGGTCAGGAGGCGGTGGATCGTGCCGCCAGGCTGCTGGCCGGCGTGGAGGGCGGCGTGGAGAAGGCGGTGCGCAGCGCCATAAGCAAGGCCGTGGCCCGCCTGCGGCGCTCCAATGTGAGTGCCGTCCGGGAACGGTATGCCATTTCTGCCGCCAACATCCGGGAAAACGAGAACGTCCAGGTGACCTATTCATACGACAGCGGAGTGCAAGCCTTTGTCCGTTTCAGCGGGGCTCGCATTCCGCTGTTCCGTTTTGACGGGGCCTCGCCTCACCAGCCCACCAGGGACACCAGCGGACGGATGCCCGTCATGTCCGGGGAGGATCACTGGCGGCTGATGTACCCCAGTGTGGCCGCTTCCGGGCACGTCCTCAAGAGCACCTCCCCATACAGTTTTGAACGGGCGTTCGTGGCTCGGATGGGTACCGGGCATACCGGCATCTTTGAGCGGACGGGCGGCATGACCTCCAACGGCAAGGATGAGATCGAGGAGCTGTTCGGGCCGTCTGTCCCTCAGATGCTGGGGAGCGAGGATGTGGAAAAGGCACTGGCGGAGGATGCCATGAAATCCTTTGAGAAAGACCTCGACCACGATGTCCTCGCCATTCTGAGCGGCTATATGAGGTGACGCTATGACAAAGATCACGTTACTGGAGCAGCTGAAGGAGTTCAGCGAGATACACACCGGGGATCTGCTGCTCCCTGTCCAGCCCCAGGCGGAGGACGTGGAACCGCCCGCCGACCGGCCGGCCACGGTATACACCCCTTGCCTGCCGGAGCTGCGTTCCTACGCCCGGAAGGCCCCCTTCACTACCCACGAGATCGTCACCAGCAAGGATGTGGCGGTTCAGCGCCCCGGCGGTGGGAAGTTCATGCAGTCCACCGCTGTGGTGCGCACCTGTTTCTGCGTGTATCACAAAAACGAGCAGGAGGGCAAGCTGGCGCTGCTGACCCTGATGGAGCGGACGCGCATCGCCCTTTTGGAGGAAGTGGTCATCGGGGGCCAGTTCAAGCTGGATTTGGATGCCGGGGTAGAGACGCTGGTGTACCCCGGAAACCCGAATCAAACCGCAGTTTCACCATTTTACCTTGGGGAGATGATCACCACTTGGATTCTCCCCATCATCGAAAGGAAGGTACCCCATGGAAAAAATCAACCCGACTACCGGGGCGGCGGATACCCCGGAGCCCAAGGCGGAGAAGTCCGCCGCGGATAGCTTCTACTGCTACATCGGCCCCGGCATCACGGGCCTCATCCAGCACGGCGACATCTGCCGGGGGACGCGGAAGAAGGCCATGGCCGCCGCGGCTGCGGCCATTGAGAAGTACCCCCTGATCAAGACCCTCATCGTCTCCGGGGACAAGCTCCCGGAGGCCCGGCTGAAGGTGAAGAAACCCGGCAATGCGCTGTACAAGAACTACCAGCGCATCCTGGGGAAAGCGTAAGGAGGAGACATCATGGCTTTGAACCTTGGCGTTCATGTATACGAGAAGGCCACGGCGGTCAGCACCCCCGTGCTGGCTGACGTGAGTATCCCCTTCGTGGTGGGGGCGGCCCCCGTCCACTCCGCCAGCGACCCGGCGAAGGCCAACGTGCCGGTGCTGGCCACCAGCTGGGACGAGGCGGTGGCCCAGCTGGGCTT
>CAZEAD010000074.1:0-4349 GCA_964510115.1 uncultured Mycoplasma sp. | reverse complement strand
ATGTAGAAAGTAAAAAGTTTCATGGATTATATGAAATATGTAATATTAATGGAGAAAAAGTATTGTTATTAAAACCTCTTTCTTATATGAATTTGTCAGGAGAGGTTGTTAAAAAGTTTGTTGATTATTATAATGTTGATATTTCGGATATTTTAGTTATTAGTGATGATATGGCTTTAGATTTTTTGAAATTTCGTTTGCGTAGTAAAGGATCTAGTGGAGGACATAATGGTCTTAAAAATATTTCTTTTTGTTTAGGGACTGAAGAGTATAAAAGATTTAGAATTGGAATTGACAGTCCTTTGGTTGGGGATACAAAAGATTATGTTTTAGGAAAATTTTCTATGGAACAAAAGAAACAAATTATAGATTTTTTAAATATTAGTGATAAAATATTGTTAGATTTTTTAAGTATGGATTTTTCTTCTTTGATGAATCTATATAATAAGAGGTAACAATGAATGCAATTAAGAAAGTTTTAAAATTTGAGAATGTAAATAACATTGGTCTACTTGGTATGACTAATGAATTTTTTGCGTTGTATGCAAACGAGGTTTTTAATAACAATAAAAGTGTTTTGATTGTCACTCCTAGTTTGTATGAAGCTAATAAAATATATAATAGTGTTGTTCAATATAATTCTAAAACTTTACTTTTTCAAGTTGATGATATTTTGTTGTCTTCGAATGCTACTTTTAGTCCGGAACTTAAAACTGAAAGATTGAACACTATTCACGAACTTTTGGAGGATTCTAATAAATTAGTTATTACTGATTTAGCGGGATTTCTTACGTTTTTACCATCACCTTCTTTGCAACATGCTGGTTATTTATCTTTGAAAGTTAATGATGAATATGATATTTCTTTAATGTTAGAAAAACTTATTGATATGGGATATCATAGAGAGTCTTTGGTTACAGAAACTGGTGAGATTGGTGTTAGGGGTTTTGTTTTAGATGTTTTTCCTGTGGGTGAAGAGTATCCAATTAGAATTGAGTTCTTTGGTGATACTATTGAGTCAATTAGATATTTTGACCCTAACACACAGAAATCACTTGATATTTTAGAACAAATTGATATTAAACCTAATTCGTTTTTAGCTATTTCTAATGAAGCTAATATTTTATCTTATCTTAATGATCCAGTTGTTATATATAAAGATTATGATCAACTTAAAATCACTTATGAAAGAATGGTTCAGGATTCATTTTATGATAGTGACAATGATGGTGAGTTACCTTTTTTTGATTTTTCTTTTTTTGATACGAAAAAAAATCTTTATTATTTAGATTTTGATAGTAAAGTTTCGGATTTGAAAATTGATTATGTTGATTTTCGAAGTTGTGATGTTCCAACTTTTCGTGAGGATATTGAGGCTATCAATTCTTATTTGAAAGAACAGATTGCTAATGGTAAGACTGTAATTCTTTGTTTGAATTATATTTCTCAGCATTTTTTGGATGCTTTGAGTAGTAGTTATGTTTTATCTAATATTGATGATATTATTTTGAATACAGTTAATGTTATTAAATTTCCTATGGTAACTGGTTTTAGTTGTGATGAATTTGTATTTTTAACAGAGTATGAGTTGTTTCAGAGAAAAAAGGAAGTTAAGAGAAAGGTAAATTTTAAGTTTGCTACTAGAATTAAAGATTTATCTCAAATTCAAGTTGGAGATTATGTTGTTCATACTCAACATGGTATTGGAATTTATAATGGACTTAAAACAATTTCTAAAAATGGAGTTTTGGCTGATTATTTAGAGGTTTCTTATGCTAAAGGAGATAAATTATATATTCCGGCATCAAAGATTGAACTTATTAGTAAATATTCTTCAAAAGAGGGATATGTGCCAAAACTTAATTCTTTAAATAGCACGACTTGGGCTAAAACTAAACAACGTGTAAGGGAAAAAATTAAATATGAGGCTTCAAGACTTATTAGAGTTCAGGCTGAAAGACAGCTTAAGCAAGGTTTTGCTTTTTCTGTTGATTCTCCTATGCAGGCTATGTTTGAAGCGGAGTTTCCTTATGAACTTACTGATGATCAGGAAAAGGCTATACAAGATATAAAAAGGGATATGGAAAATATTGTCCCTATGGATAGAATTTTGTGTGGTGATGTTGGATATGGAAAAACTGAGGTTGCTTTTAGAGCAATGTTTAAAGCTGTTTTGGATTCTAAGCAGGTACTTTATCTTTGTCCAACTACTTTGCTTTGCAAACAACAATATGAATCAGCAGTTGCAAGATTTAAAAATTATCCAGTTAAGATAGCTAGTTTTAGTAGATATACTACTGTTAAAGAAGCTAATGCTATTTTGGATGGTGTTAAAGAAGGGACTATTGATATTGTTTTTGGGACGCATCGTCTTTTGACTGATGCTGTTAAACCTAAAAATTTAGGGTTACTTGTTATTGATGAAGAACAAAGATTTGGAGTTGCTCATAAAGAAAAAATTAAAGAATTTAAAGCTGATATAGATGTTTTAACGCTTACTGCGACGCCAATACCTAGAACATTACAGATGTCAATGTTAGGACTTAAGCAGTTATCACTTATTGAAACTGCTCCTAAGAATAGACATCCGGTTCAGACTTATGTTGTGCCATATGATACTAAGTTAATTAGAGATATTATTTATAAAGAAATATCTCGCACTGGACAAGTTTTTATTCTTTATAATAGAGTTGAAGACATTGAGGTTGTTTATTCTCAATTTAAGAGATTGGCACCAGATGCTTCAATTGTTTATGCACATGGTAGGATGAGTAAAGAAGAACTTGAAGATAGAATGAATTCTTTTATTCAAGGAGAGTATGATGTTTTATTATGTACAACAATTATTGAAACAGGGATTGATATTCCTAATGCTAATAGTTTGATTATTTTAAATGCTGATAGGTTTGGACTGGCTCAGCTTTATCAAATTAGAGGACGTGTTGGACGTAGTGATAGGGTAGCTTATGCTTATTTAATGTATGATAAGAGTAAGGTTTTAACTGAGTCTGCTATGAAAAGATTAAAAGTTATCAAGGATTTTACAGCTTTGGGAAGTGGTTTTCAGATTGCTACTAGGGATTTATCAATAAGAGGAGCTGGAGATATTTTGGGAAGTGAACAAGCTGGTTTTATTGATTCAGTTGGAATAGATTTATATATGAAAATGTTACAAGAAGAAGTTATGCGTCTTAAGGGATGTGAGCCTGTTAGTGAAGATGATGTTGTTGATAACAGTAGTTTAAATGTAAGTACACATATTAGTGATGATTATATGCCTAATGATTCTTTAAAAATTGAAATTCATAAGATGATTCATTCGATTGATTCGTATGAGAAGTTTATTCTTGTTAGAGAGGAATTAAAGGATAGATTTGGGAAAATTCCTTCGGATATTGATTTATATATGAATCAAGAGTTGTTTGATTATTTTGTGAAAGCAAAAGGAATTGAGAAAGTAAATGATAATTCTTTATATATGGAAATTATATTTAGTAAAGAGAAATCTCAAGAGATGAGTTATGAGAATATTTTTGTTAATTCTTTGTCAGTAAATAATAAATTTGTTTTTGATTATAAGAACTTGAAAATTTCGATTAAGCTTGTAAAAAAGGATTTAGATACTCACCCTGTTTTTTATTTTAATAGATTATTAATGAAGGTTTAATGCCTTCTTTTTTTGTTTAACTATAAGTTAATTGTTGGAAGAATTTACCATTGAAAAAAATATTCATAAAGTTTACAGTGATAATGAGAATAGTCATGAAAAAAATTACAAAAATTGGTATATCTTTTTATTTTTTAGGAAAAATAATTATGAGTGAAAGAGAGGAAGAATATGAAATCTACTGGTGTTGTTAGAAGAATTGATGATTTGGGGAGAATTGTTATTCCTAAAGAAATTAGAAAAACATTACGAATTAAAGATGGGGAATCTTTGGAAATTTTTTTAGATAGTGAAAATATTGTACTTAAAAAATATTCGCATTTAGATGGATTATCTGATTTTTATAAAAGTTATGCTGATGCTATTTATGATGGTATTTCTGCATATGTTATGATTGTTGATAGGGATAAATTTGTTGCTGTTTCTGGAGAATTTAAAAAAAAATATTTAGATAAAAATATATCTTCTTTTTTAGATGATGTGATTCAAAATAGAGAGATTGTGGTTGAAAAAAATAAGTCTGATGTAGTTTTTAGTAATGATGTTTTAGAAAATTATAGTTATATTATTAGTCCCATTGTGTCTAGTAGTGATGTAATTGGAGCTGTTATTGTGTTTTCTGATAAAAGAGATCTTGATGATTTTGATGTTACTACAGCAAGAATTGCTGCAAAATTCTTAG